>JANXYT010000221.1 GCA_025355915.1 Holophagaceae bacterium | reverse complement strand
AGAATGTGGGTCCCGTGGCCGCCATTCCCGAGGTCGAAGAACTCAACATCGGCCACAGCCTCATCGGGAGAGCCGTGCTTGTGGGCCTGGGTCGGGCGGTTGAGGAGATGCTCGCGGCCATGGGAGAGGCCCGGCCATGAGCACCGTGCTGGTGGTGGATGACGACCCCCACGTCCGCCGTTCCCTCCGGGAATTCATTGAACTGGAAGGACACCGGGTGGTCGAAGCCGCCGATGCGTCCTTTGCCAGGAGAGCCTTGGCCCAGGAAAGGGTGGACCTCGTCTTTCTCGACGCTCTGATGCCCGGGGAAAGCGGTACGGCGCTCTGCCATTCCATCAAGGACGACCCGGAATGCTGCGGCATCAAGGTGATCCTTCTCACCGGCTTCGACGGAGAAAGGGCCTGGCAGCAGGGACTCCGGAGCGGCGCGGACATCTTCCTGGTCATGCCCGTGAACCGGGAGCGGGTCAAGGTCCTGCTCGAAGAGCTGCTCCCCTCGGATGGCCAGGCATGAGCAATCTCCGCGGCACTCTGGAGAGCATCTCCCTCACGGATGTAGCCCAGCTGCTGCACGTCAACCGCAAGACCGGCATGCTCCAGGTGAATTCGGGCAAGAACAGCGGCGTGCTGTACTTTTCGAACGGCGAAGTGATCCATGCGGAGACCCTCTCCGCCCAGGGGGAAATGGCGGCCTTCGAGATCCTGGAGTGGGCGACGGGCCGCTTCGAGTTCCTGACCACGCAGGTCCAGATTCCCGCTTCCATCCGGCGCACGGTGCCCGATCTGCTCATGGATTCGGCGCGGCTGCAGGACAGCCGCAGGCGCCTGAACACGATCTTCCCCAGGATGACGGCCGTCCCCTGGCCCTCCCTCCCCATGCCACAGCTGCTGGAGGGCATCAAGCTCTTCGCCGAAGAGCGTCGGATCCTACCCTTCTTCGACGGCTACCGGGACTTCCAGGATGTGATGGCCGCTTCGGGACAGCACGACGTGACGGTCCGCCAGGCCGCGGCCATCCTCAAGGATGCGGGGCGCCTCGAGGTCCTGGAGCCTGACGCCCATGTGTCCGTCGTGCTTCTGAAGACCGGGCTCTTCAAGAAGGCAGACCATATCGAATTGCCCCAAGCCATGGAGGGCTGGTGGACCGTGCTGGGGCCCTACCGCCATGGCGTCCACAATTTGCGGGTGATCTGGCCCAAGGGAACGGCGGTGGAGCGGGTAGAATTCGTGCCAGCCCTGCCGGATAAACACGTGGCCATCCCACGGGAACTCATGCAGGCTTGGGGGCTGGCCGAAGGAACCCATGTGAAGGTGCGGCCCGCGCCCTGAGGGCACCCCTGGAGTCCCCATGACAGAAGCACCCGAAGATCAACCCCAGGCCGGCATTCCTGAAGACTTGGTGTCCGAATTCGAGGCCCGCCGGGAACGCCTCGACCAGCGGTTGGTGAGCCTTGAGCAGCTCATCACAGACATCCGTCACGAGCTTGAAGGGGACTCCCAGGCCAGTCTCCATCGGCTCGCCGAAGCCGCCCAGGACATGGCCGATGGCCGGGTCTACCAGAAGATCGACATCAAGGCGAAGGGGGAGCTGGGTGCCCTGGTTTCGAGCATCAACCAGACCCTGCTGAACCTCCAGCAGCTGGACGCTTCCGTGAAACACCAGAGCACCCAGGTTCCAGAGCTTGCGGCGCAGCTGGACGCCATCACCTCGGACACCGAGGAAGCAACCCAGAGCGTCATGAATCGCCTGGATGCCCTGATGGCAGCCTCCGACGAGGCGACCCGGGCCCTTCAGGCCAGCCAGGACGGGCTCGGATGGCAGAACGAGCAGCAGGCGAAGCTGCAGGCGGCCATCGCCGGATTCCTCGACCGGGCCGCCAGCGGAGAAGACCAGAACACCATCGCCCAGGAAGTGCTTGAGTACCTGTTCGCACACCAAGTGGCCGCCTCCCCTGCCCAGGTGGATCTCGCCCCCGTAAAAGCATCCATTCAAAAGGTCAGCGATGAGGCCTTCGAGATCCTGAATATCCTTCAGTTCCAGGACATCACCCGCCAGAAGATCGAGAAAGTAGTCATCCTGCTCAAGCAGTTCCAGGGCGGATTGAAGCGGCTTCTCATCATCTTCAACATCGGCACCGAGGCCTTGAGCGGTGAGGGTTTCGCCGAGCGAAAGGTGGCCACCCAGGACCACATCTTCGACACCAGCCTGGAGGCTGACAGCCGGAAGGACAGCGTCGACGACATCATCGCCCAGTTCAAGAAAGCCGGCGGAAACTGAACGCTCAGTTCAGATCACCACGATCTCCAGCTCACCCAGGCCGTCGATGCCACAGCGGATCCGGTCGCCCCGGACGATGGGTCCGACCCCGGATGGGGTGCCTGTGAAGATGAGGTCGCCGGGCGCCAGGGCCACGAAACTGGAGATGTGCGCAATGACCTCAGGAACCTGCCAGGTCATCTGGGCCAGATCGCCCCGCTGCTTCTCCACGCCATTCACGGATAACCAGATGGCGCCCGCTGCCGGGTGCCCGCCCGGCGAGACCGGTGTGATAGGGGAGATGGGCGCAGACTGATCGAAACCCTTGGCCGTATCCCAGGGCTGTCCCTTCTCTTTTGCTGTGGCCTGAAGGTCTCGCCGGGTCAGATCGATGCCCACGGCGTAGCCGAAGATGCAGTCCTTGGCCTCGGATGAGGAGATGTCCCGGCCCCCTTTCGACAGGGCCACCACCAGTTCCACTTCATAGTGGAGGTTGGATGTGAGGGTCGGATAAGGGATGGCTCCCCCACCCGGGACCACCGCATCGTTGGGCTTTCCGAAGAAAAAAGGAGGCTCGCGGTTGGGATCGCCGCCCATTTCCCGCGCGTGGTCAGCGTAGTTGCGGCCGACGCAGTAGATCCGGCGCACCGGAAATAGCGCCAAGGACCCGTGGACCGGAACGGCAGGCATGGCGGGAAGGGGGATGATCGTTTCCATGGGGTGGACTCCAGTGGATCTGGGGTTCAACACTTGGCCCGGGGATGGGCTTTTTCGTAAGTCCGGGCCAGTTCCTCCAGCCCGAGATGAGTGTAGCGCTGGGTCGTGCTGAGACTCGCATGACCCAGCAGTTCCTGGATGGCCCGCAGGTCCATGCCGCGGTTGAGCAGGTGGGTGGCGAAGCTGTGGCGCAACGCGTGGGGGCTCACCCTCGACCGCACGGCCGCCGCTTCGAGGGCAGAGCGCAATAGGGTTCGCACACTGGTGGGCGTGAGGCGGCCACCCCGCTGGTTCAGGAAGATCGCGGCGCTGGGCGGCAGCGCCTTGGCCGCCAGGAAGGCCGAACGAAAGGTGAGATAGGTATCGAGGATTCCGGCCGCCTGGGCGTGGTAGGGCACCATGCGTTCCTTCCGCCCCTTGCCCAGGACGCGAAGGGTGCGCTGATCGGGGATGAGATCCTGAAAATTCAGCCCCACCAACTCGGAGACGCGCAGCCCAGATGCGTAGAGCAGCTCCAGCAGGCAGGCAAGCCGTGCGGTTGGGAAATCCACGGCGGGTGGGAGGTCTAGCAGCGCCTGGCTTTCCCCTTCGGTGAGGAAGGCTGGCAGGCGCTTCGGCTGTTTGGGGTTTCGCAAACCAGAGGCGGGATTCATCGCGATCCGCCGCGTCTCCCACATCCATTTGAAAAAACTCCGGACGGTGGAGAGAACCCGTGCCTGGCTGGCGGGGTCCAGGCCCCGGTCCCCGAGTTCCAAGGCGAACCCCCGTAAGGTGCGCGGACTGACCTCCCAGTTGTCCCACCGGGCGCGTAAGGCATGATCGAGGAGTTTCCCAAGATCTCCCATCTGGGCCCGCACCGTGTGGGGGGACACGCCGCGGGCACGCTGTTCGAGATGGAAGGCCTGGACCCCCTCCCCCAGTGGCTGTGCGCCCTTCCCTGCTACCATGCTGTCATATCCTCATATGTCTGGAGTCATTGTGGCGCAGCCCGTCGAAACCATTGCCCAGCTTTTCTATCAAGCGGTCCAGCGCAACCTTCCGGACGCTCTGGCGGCCAAGCGGAATGGCGCGTATGAGCCCATCTCCCATGTCGAGTTCGTCGCCCTGGTTGAGCGTCTGGCCCTGGCCATGGCCGCCCGGGGTCTCAAGACCGGCGACCGCGTGGCGATCATGTCGGAAAACCGGCCAGAATGGGCCATCGCCGATTTCGCCTGCGCGATCCAGGGGCTTCCTGACGTCACCATCTATGCGACGCTGAACGCCCCCCAGGCAGCCTTTATCCTCAAAGACAGCCAAGCCCGCTGGGTGCTCTGCTCTGACCGGATGCAGCTGGATAAGGTGCTCGCCCACTGGGAGGAGCTCCCCAGCCTGGAGGCGGCCGTGCTCCTCGACGGCGACCCGCCCGAAGGCACGGGGCGCACCGTCATCCGCTGGGCCACCCTCCAGGCAGAAGGCCAGGCCATGGAGTCGCGTCGCTCGGAAGTCCGCGCCTGGGGCGACCAGCGGAAGGCTTCGGACATTCTCACCCTTATCTACACCTCTGGCACCACAGGCGACCCCAAGGGCGCCGTGCTCACCCACGGCAACCTGGTCTCCAACGTCGTCACGTCGATCGAGGCCGTGGAGATGGGGGAGGGCCACCGCTGCCTCAGCTTCCTTCCTCTCACCCACATCTTCGAACGAATGGCCGGGCATTTCCTCATGGTCCACATCGGGGCGTCCATCTACTACGCCGAAAGTGTGGCCACCGTTCCCGCGGACCTGATGGAAGTCAAACCCACCGTCATCGCCTCGGTGCCTCGCATCTATGAAAAGGTCTTCGGCCGCATCTACGACGGCGTGGCCTCCGCGAGCCTCGTCAAGCGCCTGATCTTCCATTGGTCCATGGAGGCCGGCCGCAGCGTGGTGGCCCAGCTCTATCTGGGCCAGACCCCCACCGGATGGAAGGGATTCCGCTACGGCATCGCCCGCAAGCTCGTCTTCGACAAGATCTCGGCCCGGCTCGGCGGGCGCCTGCGCCTGGCGGTCAGCGGCGGCGCCCCCCTGGGCGCCAAGATCATGGAGTTCTTCTGGATTGTGGGCCTGCCGATCCTGGAGGGCTACGGCCTCACCGAGACCAGCCCCGTCATCACCATCAACCGCTTCGGGGAAGTGGTGCCAGGCTGCGTGGGTCGCCCCCTGTACAACAATTGGAACGGCCGCCCCTTTGTGAAGATCGCCGAGGACGGCGAGATCCTCTGCCAGGGCCCGAACATCATGGTCGGCTACTGGAACAACGAGAAGGCCACCCAGGAGGCGATCGACGCGGACGGGTATTTCCATACCGGGGACATCGGCCACCTGGATGTCGAGGGGCGCCTCTACATCACCGACCGGAAGAAGGAACTCATCGTCACCAGCGGAGGCAAGAAGGTGGCGCCCCAGCCCATCGAGAACCTCCTCAAGGAGGACAAGTACATTTCGCAGGCCGTCCTCATCGGCGATCAGCGGAACTTCATCGCCGCACTCATCGTCCCAAACTTCGACGGCCTGGTGCGCTGGGCCGGGTACAAGAAAATCACCTTCACCTCGCACGCAGAGCTCCTCCAGAACCCCCTCGTCATCGCCAAGGTCGGAAGCCGGATTGAACGCGTCAACGAGCACCTGTCGAACTATGAGCGCATCAAAAAGATCGTCCTGCTTGATCAGGAGATGACGCTCGAAGGCGGCCAGCTGACACCCTCCCTCAAAGTGAAGCGGCGCGTCGTGAACGAGATGTACGCCGCTCAGATCGAGGGAATGTATAGCGAGCCCAAGGGCTGACCGTTCACCCGTCCGGCAACCGGCCACCTGCTTCTGGTAGCCTTGACGCTCCATCCAGCATCGGGAGGATCGTCGTGCGTGCCAGCATCGCCTGTTCAATGGTCTTGATGTCCGCCGTCTCTTTCGGCTGTAAGTCACCTCAGGGTTCGCTCCCGGTCTGGTCCACATCCCCCAGCGGGCTTGGCGTGGTCGACCTTGTCGCCGGGGAAGGTCCCTCCCCCACCCTGGGCCAGGTTTGCGTGATCGAGTCCCTGGGCTGGATCGAGGAGAATGGGGGCAAGGGGCGCCTGTTCCTGGATACCCGCAAGCGGGGATTCCCCGACACATTCCCCCTTGGCGTGAGCCGGGTCATCAAGGGTTGGGACGAGGGGATTGCCACCATGAAACAGGGTGGCAGACGCCTGCTCCGCGTCCCTCCCGGGCTCGGTTATTCCCCTCAGGAGGCAGGCAAGGACATCCCCCCTGACGCCACGCTCATCTTTGAGCTGGAACTCATCGACCTCCGGTAGCTCTTGGATCCCCGCCATTGGAGGTGATCCGTGACCGCCCCACTCAGGCAGAATGCCCCGATCCCCATCCGGCCCGTGCGGCCGGAGGACGTTCCGCGGTCTGCCGAGAGCCCGGGCAGGCTGATCCGATCGTTCCTGATCGTGTCGGCGATCATCGTCATCACCGAGATGGCAATCATGATCTTTATCGAACCGAAATTCGAAGGCTCCATCTGGACCATGGCATTCATCGATTCAGGCACCTTGATCCTGATTGCCTCCCCGCTCATCTACCGCCTGATGGTCAAACCGATGGCCCGCGATCTGGTCGCCAAGGCCGAGGTGGAACGGGCCCTGAAGGTCATGCAGGCGACCAACGAATTCCTGCGTCATGACGCGGAGGAACGCATCAAGGTTGAATCCCTCGAGCGGACCAAGGCCGATGCCCGGGTCCAGTTCCAGGCCCGGATCCTCGCGGTGGTCCAGCAGGCCGTGGTGGCCACAGGCAAGGGCGGGGTCATCCTGTACTGGAACCGGTTCGCCGAATGGATGTTCGGCTGGACCGAAGAGGAGGTGCGCGACCAGACGCTCGCCAAAGTGACTGGGTTCACGGCGGAAGCCGCCCGCAGCGGCCTCTCTGGCTTCGGGGCGGTGAGGGGATGGACGGGGGAAGTCAAGTCTGTCCGCCGTGACGGCTCATCCTTTCCAGCCTATCTGACCTGTTCGCCGATCTGGCGAGCCGACGGTTCCGTCGCCGGATTCGTCTACACCTTCATCGACATCACCGACCGCAAATCAGCCGAGTCTGCCATTCGGGATTCTGAGGAGAAATACAGCACCGTGGTGGAGAGCTCCCCCACGGGGATCTTCATCTACCGGAATGGGCGGCTCGAATTCGCCAACCAGCGCTTCTACCAGATGGTGGGCCGGCCCCAGGAAGAACTCATAGGCCGGGATGTGGCCGACCTCATCCATCCGGATGACTGGCCCATGGTACGGGAGCTGTGGCGGAGGAGGCTCTCGGGAGCGGGAGCCACTCAGGATTACGAATGCCGGATCCTCCACTCGGGTGGGGAAGTCCGCTGGATCAGCGGAAGGACGGCCCTCATCCGCTATGGAGGGGGACCCGCCCTTTTGGGGAATATCCAGGACATCACGGAACGTCACAAGGCCGAACAGGCGCTCCGCGATTCGCGCGAAACCCTCCACCGGCTTTCGGCAAGGCTCATGTCTGCCCAGGAAAGCGAGCGCCAGCGGGTGGCGCGGGAACTCCACGACAGCATCGGGCAGTCCCTCAGTGCCGTGAAGTTCATGGTCGAGCGGGCCCTCGACGAGCAAAGCGGCGGCGCGGGCAACCCACAGGGCGCGACCCTCCGGACTGTGGTCCCGGTGATTCAGGCCGCCGTGGAGGAGGTCCGCCGCATCTCCATGGCCCTCCGCCCCACCACCCTGGACGACCTCGGGCTGATCGCCACCATTGCCTGGTTCGCCCGGGAGTTCCAGGGCACCTATCCCCACATGGAGATCGAACGCCTGATCGAAGTGGAGGAATTCGAAGTCCCTGAAGCCCTCAAGACGAACATCTTCCGCATCCTCCAGGAGGCCATGAACAATGCCGCCAAGCACAGCCAGGCCTCCAAGATCACAGTGGCTTTGAGGCAGATCCTCGGGGACCTGCAGCTTGTGGTGCGCGACAACGGCGTGGGATTCAATCCAGGGGAGACCCGGAGGAACACCTCGGGGGGCGGGTTCGGACTCGACTCCATGCGCGAACGCGCAGAGCTGTTCGGGGGATCGCTGATCCTCACCTCCTCGCCCGGGAAGGGCACCCTGGTCATCGCCCGGTGGGCCCTGCCGGAAGAAACTAGCTCGTGACCAGTCCCTTCTCGATGGCATAGGCCGTGAGGGCGGAGACAGTATGCAGTTTGAGCCGGTCCATCAGGTTCGCGCGGTGCTTCTCCACCGTCTTGGGACTGATGCATAGGTACACGGCAATGTCCTTGGTGCGGTAGCCCTCGGCGATCAGCTTCAGAACCTCCCGCTCCCGGTTGGACAGGTCGTTGAATCCGGGACGCAGAGATATCCCATCGATTGAACCCAAATACCCCGACACCACAGTCGTGGCGATGGCTGGGCTCAAGTATCGCTCCCCACTCAGCAGACTCCGCACAGCCTGGATCAGTTCTGCGGAGGTGGAATCCTTCAGGGCATACCCATCCGCTCCGGCCTGAAGAGCCGTGAAAACATAATCCTCAGTCTTGTGCACCGTGAGCACCAGCACCTTGGTGAGAGGGCTGAGCCGTTTGATCTCCTTCAGCGCCTCCAGCCCGTTGGACCGGGGCATGGAAAGGTCGAGCAGCATCAGGTCGGGATGCAGTTCTTCCGCGCAACGAACCGCCTCCCGGCCATCCGTGGCCTCGCCGACCACCTCTAGATCCGGGCGTGAGGCCAGCAGGGCCTTCAGTCCTTCCCTGAGGATCGTGTGATCCTCCGCGATGACCAGCCTGTACTTGTGCTCCGGAGTCATTGTGCCCCTCGATCCGAGCTACCGTGTTGTCACAGGCTAACGGTGATCGGGCCCTTCTGCCTAGGGGATTTCATGAGGAGAAATACAGGTTTCCGCCCCCCTCCCATGGGGAAAGTCCCTATATCTCCTCCCCTGAAGAACCAGGAGACTACCTCCAGGGCCGCCAGGGCTCGTCCCACCTTTTCCTCCGGCCAGCCCGCGTGCCCCGCGACTAGAATCGATGAATACCATCCAAAAAAGGGATCCATGACGATCTGGCGTTCGTTCCTGTCTCCGTTCGCGCTTCTTGCGGGCCTTGCGTGTGTCCTTTCCGCGGGAACAACACCCATCCCGAATCCGAAGGGACTCATTCCCAAGGGCAACTGCGCGGTCTGCGGGATGTACGTGGCCAATTTCCCCGACTGGGCCGCCGTGGTCTCGTTCACGGATGGCACCCAGGCTTGGTTTGACGGGCCCAAGGATCTCTTCACCTACCTGCTCGACCTGAAGCAGTACGGCGCGAAACGGAGTCCCGCAGACATCAGCACCATCCAAGTAAAGGACTACTACGGCCTGAAGCACATCGATGGCCAGAAGGCGTTCTACGTGATCGGCAGCGACGTCATGGGTCCCATGGGCAAGGAACTGGTGCCCTTCGCCTCCGAGGCGGGCGCGCGGGATTTCCTCAAGGACCACCGGGGCCAGAGGCTCCTCCCCTTCCACGAGATTTCCCTCGCCACCATGAAGGGTCTGGAGTGACGGCTAGGCTGTGAGGGACTTCTTGATGGCCCGTCCACTCATGCGTAAATCCACCCTCTGCCTCGCCCTGCTCGGCGTCCTATCGGCGCTGTTCCTGGGCATGCTGGTCCATGCGAAGGCGCAGGAGGGGCCGGCGAGGCGTCAGCGCCAGTCCAGCGCCGCCCTGGTGCGCAGCCTCGGCCTCACGGATCTCTGCCTCTTCACCGAAGCCCGCTACACCCGCCATCCCGCCATGGCCGACCGCCACGCGGCCTTCCAGGACCACCCCATGGGACTGGATCACTTCCCCTCCGGTTCCCTCGTGCCACCACCGACCTTCCCGAGCCCCCATGCGCCCTCCCGTCCAGCGCTACCGCAATATCCTTGATTTCGCCCTCTCCTCGCTGCTGAGGCGGAAGGGGCGGAACCTCGCGTTGCTCTGCGTCTACACCCTGGTGGTCTTCGTGATCGCCTCGCTCATTTTCTTCGTGCAGGCCCTCAAGCGCGAAGCTCGGGAGCTGCTCGTCCATGCCCCGGACATGGTCGTGCAGCGCATGGTCGCGGGCCGCCACGACCCCCTGCCCGCCGCCCAGGCCGAGGCCATCCGGGTCATCCGCGGCGTGGAGGCGGTCCAGCCGAGGCTCTGGGGCTACTACTACGATCCGGTCTTCGGCGGGAACCTCACCGTCATGGCGACCGATGACCAGGCTCTGGCGGCCGAGGCCGTGTGGATCGGCCAGGGCGTCGCCCGCAGCATGCGCGTGAAGGAGGGCGACATGATCAGCCTCCGCGGCCATGCGGGGCCCACGCTCTTCACCATCCAGAAGGTCCTGCCCGAGGAATCCGAACTTGTCTCTTCCGACCTGCTCCTGATGTCACCCGCAGATGTCCGCTCCCTCTTCAACTTTCCAGAAGGCCTCGCCACCGACCTGGCGGTGCAGGCGGGAAACCCGCGCGAACTGCCCACCATCGCGGCCAAGATCGTGGAGCAGTTCCCGGATGCCCGGCCCATCCTGAAGTCCGAGCTGCTCCGCACCTACGAGGCCATCTTCGACTGGCGGGGCGGACTCATGGTCGTGGTGCTGGCCTCGGCGATCCTCTCCTTCATCATCTTCGCCTGGGACAAGGCCACCGGCCTGTCCGCGGAGGAGCGCAAGGAGATCGGCATCCTCAAATCCATCGGTTGGGAAAGCGCCGATGTGCTGCTGCTGAAGGTCTGGGAGGGCGCCGTGATCTCGCTGACGGCCTTCCTGAGCGGCGTCTTGCTGGCTTATGTCCATGTCTTCTTCTTCTCCGCCTCGCTCTTCGAGCACACCCTCAAGGGTTGGTCTGTAATGTTCCCGCGCTACCGGTTGCTGCCTGCTCTGGACGGTTATCAGCTCACGGTGCTGTTTTTTCTCACGGTGCTGCCCTACACCGCCGCCACCCTGGTGCCCATCTGGCGCGCA
>JANXYT010000218.1 GCA_025355915.1 Holophagaceae bacterium | reverse complement strand
TGCCCAGCCCCCGCACCAGCGTGGAGTAGAAGTGCATGTGGGCATTGACCAGGCCCGGCATGACCACCTGGCCACCTGCATCGATCACCTTGTCGAAGGGCCCCGCGAGGCTCTCGTTGGGGGCGATCCGGGCGATCCGGCCATCCTCGATGAGCAGAGCCTGTCCCTCCAGCACCCGACAGGGGGTGCCGAAGGTTAGGATCGTGCCGTTGTGGATGAGCAGACGGGTGGTCATAGGTGGCACCGCAAGAGCCGCGCTAGGAAGCCGCGACTTCCTTGTTGAAGGCTGTGATCAGTTTGTCGAATTCGGCAGCTTCCTCCGTGAAGAGCTGGCGCCAGTATTCAGGATCCCACTGGGCGCAGATCTCTTCGTAGGTCTTGCCCTGCTGCTCGACCCAGGTGAAGTACTTCAGGTTGTGGATGGCCTTCTTGTCGGGGAAGGTCAGCTCCTTGAAGTGATCCACGGCCTGGCGCTCGAGGCTGCCGATGTGGGCCTTGGCGGCGTCCATGGCGGTAAAGGCGCCGTGCTCGGTGGTCTGCTCCACCAAACGGGACCGGTACATGTCCGCACTGTCGGTGAAGATCGTGACGATCACGTCGTTCTCGTCCAGTTCCCAGTACTTGGCCGCCTTGATGGCTGCCAGGAGGTTGCAGATGCAGCTGATGCCCATCAGCTCCAGCTTGTTGATGGTGCTGGTATCGACGCCCAGGGTGGCCAGGTAGGCCTTGCCCTCGGGTTCGTTGAAGAGCCGCAGAAGACGCATGCAGTCCTCGTCATCAATGGCGGCGATGGCATCCGTGTTGCGGACGTTGTGGACCCAGGGCACGTGCTTGTCGCCGATGCCCTCGATGCGGTGATCACCGAAGCCGTTCATGAGGAGCGTGGGGCACTGGAGGGCTTCGGTGGCGACGGTCTTGACGCCGGCATGGAGGGTCTTGAGATAGTCCCCAGCGGCGATGGTGCCGGCGCTGCCGGTGGCGCTCACGTAGGCCGCCAGGCGGGTTTTCTCGGTCTTGATGCCGTTGAAGACGTCCTCAATGGCGGGGCCCGTGACGTTGTAGTGCCACACAGGATTCCCGAATTCCTCGAACTGGTTGAAGATCAGGTGCTTGGGATCCTTCTTCAGTTCCCAGCACTTGTCGTAGATCTCTTTCACATTGCTTTCGCAGCCTGGCGTAGCGATCACTTCCGAGCCGATCTCTGCCAGCCACGTGAAGCGTTCCTGGCTCATGTTTTCGGGCAGGATCGCGATGGCCGTGCAGCCCAGGACGGCGGAATCAAAGGCGCCGCCGCGGCAGTAATTGCCAGTGGAGGGCCAGACGGCCTTGTGGTAGTCGGGATCGAATTCGCCGCTCACCAGCCGCGGCACGAGACACGCGAAGGCCGCGCCGACCTTGTGGGCGCCGGTGGGAAAGTATTTCCCGACGAGGCCGATGATGCGGGCCTTGACCCCGGTGATGGCACTGGGGATCTCCAGGAAATTGGGGCCGCCGAACAGGCCCGTCTCCGGGTCGTTTTTCCAGGTGATGCGGAACAGGTTGGCGGGATCGATATCCCACAGGCCCACGTTTTTCAGCTTCGCCTTGACGGAGTCGGGAGCGGTCTCGGGGTTCCGCATCTGCGCAAAGGTCGGAATGATGATGCCCCGCTCCTTGCAGCGTTTGGCGGTGCGCTTGACGACTTCAGCGTTGTAGGTCTTGACGATTCGGGACATGAGGCATCCTCTCGAGGAATTACAGGCTGAGGTTCTGGGCGCGCTGGATGATCTGCGCCAGCTTGGCCCCGGGATCCTTCAGGCGCGTGAGGAACATCAGGGCACTGATGATGAAGGGCTTGTAGCTGGCCTCGTGGTAGGTGGGGATGCGGTACTGCTCGAAGACCTCGGCCGATACCTCCCCGGCCTTGCAGCTCACGTCGGTGATGTCCGCAGGCAGGCAGTGCATGTAGAGGGCGCTCTTGTTGGCCGTGAGATTCATCTTGGCGCGGGTGCACTCCCAGTCCCTGTGCTTGGCGTTGTTCGCCAGGCATTCCTTTTCCAGCTCCTTGAGGCCCTGCTGATCGGACTTCTTGAGCAGCACCGTCCGGCGCTCCATGACGTGGAAAGGAGCCCAGGACTTGGGATAGACGATGTCGGCACCCTCGAAAGCCTGATCCATGCTGTTGGAGACGGAGAATTTCCCCCCGGTGGTGGCGGCCTGCTTGCCCGCCAGGGCCACCACCTCGGGAATGAGGTCATAGCCTTCGGGATGGGCCAGGCGCACGTCCATGCCGAAGCGGGTCATGAGGCCGATGATGCCCTGGGGCACGGAAAGGGGCTTGCCATAGCTGGGAGAGTAGGCCCAGGTCATGGCGAGTTTCTTGCCCTTGAGGGCCTCCAGGCTGCCGTAGTGCGCCTTCAGCCAGGCCAGGTCGGCCATGGCCTGGGTGGGGTGGTCCACATCGCACTGGAGGTTCACGATGCTGGGGCGCCGGTGCAGCACGCCGTGCTTCGCTCCATCACTGAGTGCGTCGCCCACTTCCTTCATGTAGGTGTGGCCTTCGCCCAGGAACATGTCATCGCGGATGCCGATGACCTCTGTGAGGAAGCTGATCATGTTGGCGGTCTCCCGCACGGTTTCGCCGTGGGCCACCTGGCTCTTCTCTTCGTCCAGGTCGGACAGCCCCAGACCCATGGCGTTGGCGGCGCTGGCGAAGCTGAAGCGGGTCCGGGTCGAGTTGTCCCGGAAGATGGAGATGGCGAGTCCCGTGTCGAAGGCACGGAACGACTTGCCCTGCTTGTGCAGGGTCTTGAGGGTGTCGGCCAGGGTGATGATGGCCCGGATCTCGTCCTCTGGGTGTTCCCAGGTGAGCAGGAAATCCTTCTCGAAAAGATCCGTCTTCAGGGCTTGGAAGGCTTTGAGGTTTTCGGAGAGAGAGGGCACGGGTGCTCCTAGAGATTGGATGGTCAGGCCAGGGAATGCATTCAAGGACGAGGCTGAAGGGGCCGCCCCGCGGGATTCTGGGCCTGGGTGAGCTGGCCGTCCCGAACCCGGGTTTCCCCCCGCAGCAGCACGTGCCGGAAGGCCAGAGATGAGGTGAATCCGGGATAGGCCTCCGGGGCGTCGGAAGGAGTCGAGCGCAGGGGGCGCAACGGTCCGCTGGGGTCCAGGACGACGATATCGGCGTCCATGCCGGGGCGGAGGGCGCCCTTCCGGTCGCCGATGCCGGCCCGGAGCGCGGGATTCAGGGAGACGTGGATGGCGAGGCCCAGGGCGGCACGATCTGGATCGTCTTCCCAGATCTTCCAAGTGACATGCGGGAGGGAGCCGATGCCAGGCATGCCGTTGGGAACCGCCCGGAGGTCCTGCCCATTCCAGCTGTCCTTGTCCCGTGCGCAGAAGGGGCAGTGATCCGTGGCGATGATATCGGCGGCCCCTTGCCGGATAAGCTCCAGAAAGGGCGCGCGGTCCCCTCGCAGGGGAGGAGAGCAGAGCCACCGGTGGCCGTCCGCGCGGGCCAGCCAGGACTCGTCCAGGAACAGGTACTGGGGGCAGGTCTCAAAACTGATGTCCCCCTTGGACCGGCTCGCCACCAGGTGCCGGGCGCCTTCCAGTGTGGAGACATGCACCACGTGCAGCGCGGCGCGGTGGGCCATGGCGAGATCCACCACCCGCCGGATGGCGACGACCTCGGCCTCCTCTGGCCGGAGCAGGGTGTGGGTCAGGGCCTGGGAAAGGTCCAGCCCGGAGGCATCCACGGCGTCGATGAGCTCGTCATCTTCGCAGTGGACCAGGAAGCAGCTCCCCCGGGGGCCGAGAATCTGGAAGAGGTTCTCGATGCGGTCGTAGCTCGAGAAGATGCCCGCGAACTTGTACGTGGTGTAGAGCTTCAGAGTCCGGTACCCCACGGCAAGGAGAGCCTGCAGGGTGGCGATGTCCGCGGGGTCGAAGGTGGTGGGCGTGAGATGCCAGAGGACATCGCAGTGGCTCCGTCCTTCGGCCTTGGCCCGGGCGGTGGCCATGGCCTGCAGGAGGGTCTCGCCGGGCCCCTGGGTCACGAAGGTGCAGAGGGTGGTGATGCCGTTCTCCAGGGCCATGCGGGTGGCGGGTTCGTACCCGTCCGCCAGGTAGAACGCGCCGATCTGATCGTCCACATGCGTATGGAAGTCGATGAAACCCGGCAGGACATAGCAGCCTCCGGCCTCGATCACCCGGTCGGCAGAGGCCGCTTCCAGGGCGCCCAGGGCCACGATGCGCTCACCTTCGACCAGGACATCCAGAGCCTGGAGGCGCCCGTCGAGGGCCACGCGGCCATGGCGGACGAGGGTCTTCATAGGGCCAGCGCAGCCAGGACAGGCGCGACCGCTGGAGGGATACTGATGCGGGAGAGCGGAGCCTCCACGTCCTTGAGCCCGTGGCCCGTGGCGAGGAGGATCACTGGGCCGGACGTGGCCAGGCGGTTGGGGCTGGCCTGGAGTTTGACCAGCCCGGCCAGGGCCGCGGCACCCGCCGGCTCCGTGAAGATCCCGGTTCGGGCCGCCAGGAGGGACTGGGCATCCAGAATCTCTTCGTCCGTGACGGTGAGGGTCAGCCCCCGGCTTTCCAGGATGGCCCGGCGGGCCCCGTGGGCGTTGCTGGGGCAGGTGACGGAAATGGAATCCGCCCGGGTGGTGGGATTGGGGGCGTCCGAATACTGGCCCGTCTCCACGTACCGGTGGATGGCGTCGGAGGTCTCGGCCTGGACGCCGATGAGGCGGGGCAGCCGATCGATGAGCCCGGCCCGCTGGAGGTCCACAAAGGCCTTGTGTACACCGCCGATGATCACGCCATCCCCCACGGAGACGAGGATCGCATCGGGCACCTGGAAACCCAACTGGGCCCAGATCTCCAGACCAACCGTCTTCTTGCCCTCGATGGTGAGGGGATGGTAGGCCGTGTTGCGGTTGAGGCCGCCGCGTTGGTCGGTGAATTCGAGGGAAAGGGTGAAGGCGTCGTCGTAGGTGCCCTGGATGGGCACCACCGTGGCGCCGCAGAGCACCATCTGCACCAGCTTCGCCTTCGGCGCTGTTTCGGGCACGAAGATGAGGGCCTTGATGTCCGTGGCCGCGCACACCGCGGCAAGGGCCGAAGCCGCGTTGCCCGTGGAGGCGGCCACGATGAGATCCATGCCCAGGCGGCGGGCTTCCGCCACCACCAGGAAAGAAGCCCTGTCCTTGAGGCTTCCGCTGGGATTCAGGCCGTCGTTCTTCACCCAGAGGCTAGGGAGGCCCAAGCCGTCGGCCAGGCGATCCACCCTGCTCAGGGGCGTGTTCCCCACCTGGATGGGGGGATGGAATTCCTTTTCCACGGGGCAGAAGAGATTCCAATCAGGCCGTGCGCGATCGAAGGCCCTGCCGATGACTGCGTAATCGAAGACCACTTCCAGAACCCCCACGAGAGGGATGCCTGGCCGGTAGGCCTTCCCGCACTCGGGGCAGAGGTAGCGGACCTCGTCGCGAGAGAAGGAACGGCCGCAATCCGTGCACCGGTAGGAGAAGGGGGTCATGAAGGTTTCCAGGTGAGAAAAAACCCAGCGCGGAGGGGCTCCCCTCCGCGCCAGGGGACGGACCCCGGGGGTCGCCCCCCGGGTGGTTGCTAGAAATGCACCTGCAGGACGAGTTGGAGAGCCGTGACCTTCACGTTGTTCTTGAATCGGTCAGGGAAAGGCGTTTCGGAAGCGGTATAGTTTGCGCCGCCGAACTTGTTGTTCCAGTACTGGTAGCCGGGGCCGATGAAGACAGCCTTGGGCTTCCGGCCGAAGAGGCCGCTGATGTCGAAGAGGAAATTCACATCGGCGAGGGTTTCGGCCACGGTCTCGACGCCTAAGCCGTCCTTGCCCTTGGGACCCACGTAGTTCGCGTAGCCCTTGAATTCAGCGCTCACGGGGCCCATGGTCACGGGTACCCCCCAGGCGGCGGAGGCCATGTAAGTGGTCTTGAAATCCACGGACTTGGCAAGGATTCCGTTGTAATTCTGCTCGTGGGCAGCGAAGAGGCTCAGGTCGAAGAAGCCGCCCTGGACCTTGAAGTTCAGGGTGGGGCCGAGGACCAGGAAGCGCTTCTTGGACCCGAAGTTGGTGTCCTTGGCGTTGAAGTCGCCACCGGCGGTGATGGAGATGTCCCGCACGGGTCCGAAGCCCAGGTCGGTCTTGAAGACCTTCCCAAGGTTGAGGGCGGTTCGATAGGTCACATAGACTTCATTGGCGCCACTCTTCCCGTTGGTGCCCACCGCCGGGTCGGTGCCCGTAGACATGAGCATGTCGACATTGAAGAAGTTGGAACCATAGTCCCAGCCGCTGGCATGGCTCAGCTGGAAGATGTTCTTTTCCTGGGTGCCCAGGATGGCAGGCTCCCGGTACTGAGTGCTTGTGCGATACCCGAGGAAGGTGTCGCTCCAGTTGGCGGCATTGGCGGGAACGGCGGCCAATGCGACCAACCCCAGGGCGGCTAGGGTGAGGTTCTTCATGCGTTGCTCCGTGGTAGAGGTGACCAGGAATGCCTGGACCTCGGTGGGTGGGGAGGGTGAAGAGGGTGAAGCACAGGCCTTAGTCGTGAAAATTCTGAACTTCAAATCATCATCAACTTAAATACAAATCCAACATTTACATCATTAAAATAATCTACCAATCGGTTGTGTTTACGCAAGACGCACCTCTGTTGCGCTGAAGCCTGGCTTTCAAAAAAGATCCCAAAACGGCTGGTTGCCCGTGTTTTCAGTCAAGAGTAGTGATAGAAGCCCCGTAGATCAACAAAAAAATGTCGTGCGAAATAAATTTTTACTCATGGGTGGCGACCAGGGCGGGAAGCGCCGCTTCCACGCTGAGCAGGGCCGCCAGGGTGGCGCAGGGAGCGAGGTCCACCGGGGTGCCCTCGGGCAGCACCGCCCGGGCCTCCCAGTCCACCAGGGCCCAGGTTCCGGTCCGCAGACGGGCGGTGACCTGCTCGCTCCGGTAATGGGCCAGATCTCCCTTCACGTCCAGGCTGTGGGTCTTTCCCCCCAGCCGTGCTTCGATGGCGAGACCGGCAGGCTTCCGCACCAGGCGGAAGGCGTCGCCCTTGGCCTCGCGGTAGCCTTCCTCGTCGATCCAGAAGCGGGGCTTGTCCCGGTAGGGGGAGCCCGCCGCCGGGCAGAAGGTATCGCAGTTGCCGCACTCGTTGCAGTAGTCGGCGATGTTGAGGGTCTGGACCCGCTGGTCCACGCGGAAGGCCTGGGCGCCCTCCGCCACCAGCCGTCCTTGTCGCTGCACCAGCAGGGGCAGCTGCAGGCTGAAAGGCTCGATGCCGTAGGCCATGTTGGCCCGGTTGGGGCAGACGGTGACACAGAGGCTGCACAGATCGTCACAGTCCAGGCAGCGGCTGGCCTCCAGGGCGGCGGACTCGGCGGTGAAGGGCTTGAGCACTTCGTCGAAGCCGTGCCGATCCGTCAGGGGCAGCACGGGCACCTTCTGAGCCCCCACCAGGCGGCCCTTCTTCTCCATGAGGGCCACATCCGCCTGGCCCTTTTCCAGCAGGGGCTCGGGCTTCAATTCCACGCCATGGCGGGTGGCGATGGCTTCGGCCACGGCCCGGCCGTCGGCGATAGCCAGGATCACGGAAGAAGCGCCGTGCACCACGTCGCCGCCCGCGAACAGGCCCGGCACCGAGGTCTCCCGGGTGACGGGATCCACCACCAGGTAGCCATTGCTGTTCCGCTGCACTTCCAGGCCCTCCAGGAAGTCCAGCACCGCTTCCTGGCTGATGGCCGAAATGATGGTGTCGGCGGGCAACAGCACCTCGCTGCCCTCCACGGGCACCGGGCGGGGCCGACCCGAGGCATCCCGCTCACCCAGGCGCATGCGCATGCAGGACAGCCCAGTCACTTTGCCGCCTTCTGAAACCACCGAGGCCGGGGCCAGCAGGTCGCGAATGCCGATGCCCTCCTCGATGCAATCGTGCACTTCGGCGGGATCCGCGGGCATCTGGGCCCGGGTGCGGCGATAGACAATGGTCACCTCGCCGCCCGGCACCAGCCGGATCGCGGAGCGCACCGCGTCCATGGCAGAGTTGCCGGCGCCGATGACCAGGATGCACTGGCCCAGATCCATGGGCGTGCCGGCCCGCACCTTGTCGAGGAAGTCCAGGGCGTCCATGACGCCGGTCGTGTTCTCGCCGGGGATCCCCAGGCGCTTGCCCTGCTGGGCCCCCACCGCCAGAAAGACATTCTGGTAGTCCCGGCGCAGCCCAGCCAGGGTGAAGTCCCGGCCCAGGACCTGGCCCAGGTGGATCGGGACGCCCAGTTCCCGCAGGCGGACCAGATCCCCTTCCAGGGTTGCGTTGGGCAGCCGGTAGGCCGGGATCAGCCCGCCCACCATGCCGCCCAGTTCCTGCTTGGCTTCGAAGACTTCCGGCTCGAAGCCCATCTTGGCCAGGAAGTAGGCGGCGGAGAGTCCAGCCGGACCACCTCCGACGATGGCCACCTTCACGCCCAGCGACGGGCCCCGCACCTCGGCGGGCCGGGGTCCGGCGTTCTCGAAGGCGAAGCGCTTGATCTCCCGGATGGCCAGGGGCGCGTCGTAGAAGTTGCGGACGCAGCGCTCGGTGCAGGGATGGTCGCAGACGCTGCCCGTGATGCCCGGCTGGGGGTTGGTGCGCAGGATGACTTCCATGGCCTCGGCGGGCTTGCCGTGGGCCACCAGCCACAGGTAGTCGGGGATGTTCTGGTTCGTGGGGCAGGCATCCACACAGGGCGCGTTGATGCAGTCGAAGTGACCCAGGGGCCGGTCGCCCTTGAAGTCCAGGGGACGGATGCTGCGCACGTAGGCATCGTCACCCAAGACCTTCACCGCGTGGCGGGCCAGGTTGAAGCGAGCGCCGTGGCCGCCGGAGCTGGCCTGGACGAAGGCGTCGAGGCTGTCCGCCCCGACCTCCTCCATGGCGGCCTCAAGGTTCACCAGGTACTGCTGGAGGCGGGCGTAGCCACCGGGCTTGAGCAGTTCCGTGCAGACCGTCACGGGGCCCAGGTCATCGGCGATGAGGTCCGGGAAGTTGCGGGCATCGGCGCCGCCGCAGAAGCTGAGGGGCACCCTGCCCTCCAGTTCCTCGGTCACCAGCTCGGCGAGGGTCAGGGTGAGCGGATGCAGGGCCCGGCCCGACAGGTACATCATTTTTTCGCTGGTAGGGAAGACGGGCCGGTGGTTCACCACTTCCAGGGTGTTGGTGAGCTTGAGACCGAAGCTGTTCTCCTTGCCTTTGGTGACCTCCGCCAGCCGCTTCACCATGGCCATGGCGTCGTCCCACTTGGGGTCGTGGCCGAAGGCTTCGTCCGGCACCGTGACATCGAAGCCGAGGGTGTCGTTGAGCAGGCCCCGCAGCCGCTCGGGACCGAGCAGCGTGGGGTTCAGCTTCACCTGGTGTGCACGCCCAGTTCGGTGAGGAGGAAGTTGGCGATGCGCTCAATTTCCGCCGGGGGGCAGCCGTGCATGGTGGAGAGGGTGATCTGATTGGAGAGTTCGGTGGGGATGGCGATGTCGCGCACGCCCGGGTAGACCTTCGCCACGGTGTCGATGGCGGCGGCGAGGCGAGGCCCCGCGTTCCGCATATCCGCGATGAACTGCTGGACCCTTGGATGCTGGATGCCCTCCAGGTTGTAGCCCACGCTCATGCTGAAGTGGGTGCCGGGATCTTTCAGCCCCATCTTGTGGGCCAGGGCATGGATGAGCACCCAGCCGTTGAGGTACTCCGTGAAGGATTCCTCGAGCTTCAGTTCCTGGGACCATTCGCAGTTGTAGGTCTCGTCGGCGGCGTCGATACAGGGCCGGCTCACCTCGATCTCGTCGAGGATCTGTACGGTCTTCAGTTCGATGAACCGGGCGCCGCAGAGCCAGCTGGACACGATGTTCTGGGAGAGCTGGGTGTGCGGGCCCGCGGCCACGCCCAGGGGCGCGGCCACGGTGTGCCCAAACATTTCCCGCGCCAGCTTGGCGTGGGGGATCTGGAAGTTCTGCTTCGGGATTCCGAGCACGTCGTCCCGTGACTCCAGTTCATGGAAGATCCAGCCGCTGAGCAGCTCGAGGGGGGCGGAGCGGAAGGCTTTTTCCATGGTGCCGGTGACCTCGTGGTGCCAGAAACGGGAACGATGCTGGTAGGGCGCGGCGGGCTAGAGGTTGCCCGCGTAGACGCTGGGGAAGCGGGCGAGGAAGGCGGCGCAGTGTTGCAGCTCACGCTCGTCCAGGCACTCACCGATCTTGTGGGTGTTCTGCTCAATGCCGGGGCCGAAACCGATCATGGCCGGGTGCTTGTAGACCTCGTTGACCACCCAGTTCTTCTTCACGCTGCCGGGGATGTCGGCGTCCTTGGGTACAGGGAAGCCCACGCCGTCCGTGGAGAAGACCCAGCGGTCGACTCGCGGCTCCTTGGTGAGCACGCCGCCGGACCCGATCTTGCCGTCCACATGCGGGCTGATGACCTGGCGGTACGACTTCACCGCAGCCTTCACGGCGGGGTGCTCCTCGGGGGTGAGCCAGCCCAGGTAGACCTGGGGATTGTTGAGCACATAGCCCTTCCAGGAGGCATCGGTGTAAGTGGGGATGGTGACATCCACGGTGAGGCCGGCCTTGCGGGCGGTGGCCACCGCGTCCAGGGCCTCCACATCGGCGCAGGACTGCTCGGGGGTCTCCCCGATGGTCAAGCGGCGGTCGAAGCGGAAGGTGAACTTCTCCGGCACGGCGCAGTCGCTGGGCGTGTCGAGCCGGGCCCAGGAGGCGGTGCGGGTGCCGTGGCCCAGGAACTTGTCATCCTTGAAGCCGATGCGCTGGTCGTACTTGTCGGCAGCCTCCTTCACGATGGCGCCACCAAATTCCAGGGGATTCTTGCCTTCCCAGGGCATGGAGCCGTGGCAGGACTTGCCGGTGACGGTGACTTCGATCTGCATGCGGCCCCGCTGGCCGCGGTAGATGCCCAGGGCGCCGTTCTTCGAGCAGCCGGAGCCGTCGGTGAGGATCACCACGTCCGGGATGACCGCGGCCTTGGCGGTCGGGAAGACCTTGCGCACGAGATACATGGGGCCGGCGCCGTCATTGTCTTCTTCGCAGGCCGTGGCATAGGAGTAGACGATGGAACCCTTCAGCGCGCCCTCCCCTTCGAGTTCCAGGAGGATCTTGGTGGCGATGGCCGCGGAGACCACGCCGCCCAGCTGGTCCGCGGAGCCGCGGCCGAAGATGAGGTGGTTCCACTCGCTCTCGGCCGGCAGGAAGCCCAGCTCCTTCTTCAGGAATTCCTTGTTGACCTTGGCGGGATCGATGATGCCGTTGAAGCAGTCCACGCCCACGACCTTGTCCAGCCACTGGGCGCGAAGGGGTTTCACGGTGTCGGTGTGGCCGTCGATGTAGATGACCTTTTTCTGGTCCGACGGGATGCCGTCCTTGGGATCTTCCACCCGCCACACCAGGTTGCCGAAGTCATCGAAGAAGACGTCCTCGGGGTTTCGCACGGCCTTGATCTCGATGACCTTCTTGCGGAGGTACTCCAGGCGCGGGAACTCGTGATTGGAGGTGCCGCAGGCGGGATCGCCGCCCTGGTCCACGGGCTTGTCCACGTAGTCGGCGGGAATCCGGATGGCCTCCTTCAGCATTTCCGAGGCGAGGGGCAGGTATTTGGCCGCCAGTTCCGCGATGCGGACATCTAGGTTGGACATGTCAGGGCTCCGGTAGGTAGGGATGGATGGCTGGACTCCGGCGCGGGCCGGACGAGTGGACAGAGGGATCGGAATCACCTTTTGTTTTTCTTCCCCAGAAGCTTCATCTCCTTCAGGGGGAGGGTGGTGCGGCGGATGCCGTCGAAGTGCCAGAGGGCATTGCTCACGGCCGCAGCGGTGGGCACCAGGCCGATCTCGCCCACGCCCTTGGCGCCGTAGGGACCGTGTTCATCGGCCACTTCCACGCCGATCACGTCCATCTCGGGCATCTCCTTGGCGCGGATGATGCCAAAGTCCGCCATCTTCCAGGACACGGGGAAGCCGTCCTTGTACGGATGGTCTTCGGTCACCGCATAGCCCAGCCCCATGTGCAGGGAGCCCTCGATCTGGCCTTCGAAGAGGGTGGGGTTCATGATCTTCCCCGCGTCGTGGGCGGCGGTGATGCGGGTGATCCTGCCGGTGTCGTCGAGTTCGACCATCTGGGCGGCGTAGCCATAGGAGTAGTGCGTGATGATGGGTTTTCCGGCTGGGGGTTCGTAGCCCACCTTGGTGGTCCAGTCGCAGACCCATTCGCCGCGGTATTCCTTCCCGGCGAGATCGGCCAGGGTCTTCCCCTCCGCCAGATCCTTCTTGAGGTCCCGGCAGGCCACCAGCACGGAGTTGCCCACGAGGGAGGTGCCCCGGCTGGCGGTGGTCATGCCGCAGGAGGTTTCCTCATCGGTCTCCACCCGCACTTCGATGATGGCGGGATCGATGCCCGTTTCGGTGACCAGAGTCTGCAAGGCCATGTTGTGGGCGCCCTGCCCCATTTCGCACCAGCCATGATGGAGCACGACCTTGTCAGGACCCTGGATGCTGATCTTGGCCCGGCCGATATCCTGCATGCCGCAGCCGATGCCCGTGTTCTTGATGCCCGCGGCGATGCCCACATACTTGGCCGCTCGGAACCGGTCCTTCAGGGCTTCCAGACAGGCGCGAACCCCCACGCCCGAGGTCAGGATCTGGCCCGTGGCGGTGGCCTTGCCTTCGGTGAGGGCGTTGTCCCAACGGAACTGCCAGCGGTCGAACCCGCCTAGGGCGCAGAGCTCGTCCACGCTGCTTTCGATGCCGAAGCAGGCCTGGTTGGCACCGAAGCCGCGCATGGCGCCGCAGGAGGCGTTGTTGGTGATGACCGCGGTGCCCTTCACGTGCACGTTGGGAATGGAGTAGGCGCCGGCGGAGTGGGCCACGGCCCGCTCGATGACCTTCATGCCCACGCTGGCGTAGGCCCCGGAATCCGAAACCATCTGGGCGACCAGGGCCGTGAGCTTACCGTCCTTGTCGCAGCCCACCTGGTAGTCCATGACGATGGGGTGCCGCTTCGCATGCATGCGAATGGACATCTGCCGGTCGAAGCGCAGCATCACCGGCCGCTCGAGGTGCCAGCAGAGAAGGGCCGCGTGGTGCTGGACCATGAGGTCTTCCTTGCCACCAAAGCCGCCGCCGTTCTGGACCAGCACATCGTTGACGAGGCGCTCGGGCAGGTTGAGCAGCTCCGCGATCTGGCGGCGGTTCTCGTAGCCACCCTGGCCACCGTCGAAGATCTTCACGCCGCGCTCACCGTCCTTGGTCCAGGGAAGGGCCAAGGCCGCCTCCGGCTCCAGAAAGGCGTGTTCGATGCGCTGAGTGGCGTAACGCTGGCGCACCACAAAGGCGGACTGGGTGAGGGCTGTCTCGGCGTCGCCCACCTTCACTTCGGAGATGGACAGGACATTGCCCTTGGGCGTGAGCTGCGGGGAACCGGGCTCCAGGGCCTCGAAGGGATCAGTGACTGGGGGCAGGACATCGTACTCAACGTGGACCTTCAACGCGGCTTCGCGGGCGGCTGTTTCGGTCTCCGCGGCGACGCTGGCCAGCACATCACCGAGGCAGCGGGTCTCTTCTCCTTCCAGGATCATCACCGGCCAATCGCGGTAGATCATCCCGTTCACGCGCTGGCCGGAAATGTCCTTGGCCGTGAGGATGCGCAGTACCCCCGGCACCTTGAGGGCCGCGGTCAGGTCGATGCTCAGCACCTTGGCCCTGGGGTGGTCTGAGAACCGCAGCGCCCCGTAGAGCATCCCCGGTTCCTTCATGTCGGCCACAAAAACCCGCTGGCCCAGGACAGCTTCGCGGCCCGTGTACTTGGGGTGGCGGGTGCCGATCTTGCCTGTGCCCTCGGGATAGGCCACCGGCTTGCCTTCGCGCAGGGCTTCGGCGGCGCACTGGATGGAGTCGACTATTTTTTTGTAGCCGGTGCAGCGGCAGAGGTTTCCCTGCAGCCCATCGGTGATTTCCTGGCGGGAGGGGCTGGGGTTCTTGCGGAGGATGGCGGCGGCTTTCATGACGATGCCCGGGGTGCAGAACCCGCACTGAACACCGCCCTTCACCACGAAGGCATCGGAGAAGGAATCCTGCTCGGCCTGGGAGAGACCCTCGGTGGTAACGAGGCTCTTGCCCGGGAGGTCCTTCATGGCCATGCGACAGCTCAGCCGGGGCTTGTCATCCACGAGGATCGTGCAGCAGCCGCAGACCCCTTCTCCAGAGCATCCGTCCTTGGGGCTGATGAGGCCCGCCACCTCGCGCAGGTAGGAGAGAACCTCCATCTCGGGGTCGGACTCGTACCTGGTGAGCTGACCGTTGAGCGTGAATTCCATGGTTCCCCTCCGCTTCATTCTAGAAATCAAGATGGGTAAAACAATATTTTTATCTAATAGTCAAATTTTTGTACTCCCCGTCACGAATCACCCATCGCCCCGCAGGTTCCTAGGCGGATTTGCCCGGTCCCACACGATGCCGGTGCCGCTGGTGGCGAGGCCTGTTTCAGGTCATGCCGGATCGCGGAAAGGGGGATCAAGCTCCCGCCAAGTCCCTGAGCATGTGGCCGAGGACGTTCTGGGTGACGACGCTGCGGTAGTGAGCGCTGGCGCGGATATCGTCGATGGGGCTCATGTCGCCCAGGAGGGCTTCCCGGGCCGCCTCAATGGGAAGGGCGGCCAGGGGTTTCCCGATGAGCGCAGCCTCCGCATTCCGGGCCCGCACGGGAGCCGGAGCCACCGAGCCAAGACCGATCCACAGGGCCGCCAGGTGGCCATCCTCGATGCGGGCATGGGCAGCCAGGCTGACCTTGGCAATGGCCTGGGCCTGCCGGGTGCCCACCTTGCGGAAGTAGTGGAAGCTCCGGCCTGTGGGCTTGGGCAAGATGATTCGCGCCACCAGCTCGTCCGCCGCCAGATCCATGCGCTTGTAGCCCAGGTGGAAACGGTCATAGGCCACCCGTCGCAGCCCCCGGGGGGAGACCAGCTCCAGTTCCGCACCGTAGGCCAGCAGGCTGGGCGGCGTGTCCGCCGCGGGGCTGGCGTTGACGATGTTGCCCCCCAGGGTGCCCCGGTTCTGGATGGCCAGGGCTCCGGTGACCCGGGCGCTCTTCACCAGGTTGGGGAAGTGCTGGTGCACGGCCCGGCATTCGCGGATCTCCGTGTACGTCGTCAGGGACCCGAAGGCCAGGGAGGTCTCGTCCTCCTGGATGCCCCGCAGCTCGGAGAGGCGGGAGAGATCCAGGAATCGCGTGGCTTTTAGACGCCCAGCGTTGTAAACCACCATGAGATCCGTGCCCCCGGCGAAGGGGGTCCAGACCCCCGGTTCCCGGGCGAGAAGGTCCAGTGCTGCCGCGAGGCTGTCGGGCACCCGGATGTCGCAGTCGGGCAGGTAGCCTCTCATCGGGCCACTCCATCGGCGGCCGAGTGCACCGCGTCCAGGATCTTCGAGTAGCCGGTGCACCGGCAGAGATTCCCCGCCAGCCCGTCCCGGATCTCCCCATCAGTGGGGTTGGGACAGCGGTTCAGAAGATCCGTGGCCGCGATGAGCATGCCGGGCGTACAGAAGCCGCACTGGGCCCCGTTATGGGTGACGAAGGCGGCCTGGAGGCTGGAGAGGTTCTCGCCCTGGGCCAGTCCCTCCACAGTGATCACCTCGGCCCCCTGGACCTGCACCACGGGCACCAGACAACTGTTCACCACCTGCCCATTGAGGAGCACCGTGCAGGCGCCACACTCCCCTTCGCCGCAGCCTTCCTTGGTGCCGGTGAGATGCAGGTCCTCCCGCAGCACATCCAGCAACCGGGCGAAGGGATGGACGCTCAGGCTGCGGTCCTCGCCATTGACCTTCAGGGTCAGGGTGATCCGGTCAGCCATGTGACACCTCCTCGCAGCGATCCATCAGCCTATCCGGCGTCATGGGGACCTCATCCAGACGCAAGGGACCCAGGGCATCCACCAGGGCGTTCAGCAAGGCTGGGGCCGGTCCGTCCATGGGCAGCTCGCCGATGCCCTTGGCACCGCCGGGACCCGCCGGGTGGGCATTTTCCAGAAAGACCACCTTGATGCGGGGCAGGTCGGCGCTGGTGGGAATGATGTAGTTGGTCATCTGGTTGTTGATCATGCGGCCCTGCTGGGTGGTGACCTCTTCCCACAGCCCCCAGCCGATGCCCTGGGCGACGCCGCCTTCGATCTGGCCGCCGGCCAGCCTGGGGTTCACCACGCGGCCCACCTCCTGCACCGTGACGAATTCCTCCACCTTCACTTCATAGATATCCAGGTCCACCGCCACTTCGGCGGCGTAGCAGGCCCAGGAGTAGGTGGGGTAGGCATCGCCTTGGTAGGTGGCGTCGTCCCAGGCGATGTCGGCCGGCTTGTGGTACTGGCCGTAGCACTTCACGGAGCCCAGGGTTGCCACGGCCTGGCGCACCCCCGCCCGGAAGCTGTCGGCGGTGTAGGGCTCCTGGAGGAACCCCTGCTGCACCAGGGACTGCTTGAAGCCGATGGCCGCGTCCTCCAGGATGCGGCCCACCATCATGGTGCTGCGGGAAGCGACCGTGGGGCCGCTGTTGGGGACCCGGTCCGTATCCACTTCGGCGACATCGACCATCTCGTAGGGCAGCTTCAGGGCCTCGGCGACGATCTGGGAGAACACGGTGTTCTTCCCCTGCCCCATTTCCGTGGAGGCGGCGAGGATGGACACAGACCCGTCGGCCAGACCCTCGACCCCGGCCACCGAGGCCAGATAGGATTCGCCGCTGCCCGTGAAGCCGCAGCCGTGCATGAAGACCGAAAAACCCACGCCGCGCTTGATGGGGCCGTCCTCCTCGTTGGTGAGGGCGAAAGCCGCACGCTTGTCGCGGTAGCCGATCTCGTCGAGGGCCCGGTCCATGAGGCCACCCAGGTCCAGATCCTCCCGGATCACCTGGCCGGTGGCCATGGTGTCCCCCCTGCGCAGGAAGTTCTTCCGGCGCAGTCCCACGGGATCCAGGCCCAGCTTCCGGGCGCAGACATCCATGTGGCGCTCCATGGCGAAGAGGCTTTGGGGCGCGCCGAAGCCGCGGAAGGCGCCCGGCGGCGGCGTGTTCGTGGCCACGGCGCGGGCATGCACCTGGACGTGGGGACACCGGTAGACGCCCGCCGCATGGAGCGCGCCCCGGCTCAGCACCACCGGGGACATGGTGGCGTAGGCGCCTCCGTCGATGACGAAATCGATGGCGATGGCCAACAGCTGGCCCTCGGCGTCGAAGGCTGTCTTCAGCCGCGTGCGGGAGGGATGCCGCTTGGTCGTGCAGGCCAGATCCTCTTCCCGATCGTAGACCAGCTTCACGGGCTTGCCGCTCTTCCAGGCCAGCAGGGCCGCGTGGCCGCCGTTCACCGAGGGATAGTCCTCCTTGCCGCCGAAGGCGCCGCCCATTTCCATGGCCACCACCCGCACCCGGTCGTCGGGCAGGCCGAAGAGCTGCTTGAGGGCGGTGTGCACATAGTAGGGACACTGCAGAGAGCCCCAGACCGTCACCCGGGTCTCGGCCGCGGCCTGCTCCACCACCGCCACCATGGCGTTGGTCTCCAGGTACATCTGTTCCTGGGCCCCGGTGCGGTATTCCCCTTCGATCACATGGGCGGCCTGGTCCCACACGGTCTCCGGATCGCCCTTCTGGATCCGGATCTCCT
This sequence comes from Holophagaceae bacterium, assembly GCA_025355915.1. Lineage (GTDB taxonomy): Bacteria > Acidobacteriota > Holophagae > Holophagales > Holophagaceae > Geothrix. The sequence continues at coordinate 10,776 of JANXYT010000218.1, read as the reverse complement.
TCAGGAGGTTGTCCGCACCGTAAATGACCTGTTCCAGGCCCAGGGAGGCCTGGATGTCCAGGATGGCTGGGAGCTCTTCCACTTCAAGCCGGACGGCGTTCCGGGCCTTCTCGGCCAGGTGACGGTCGGGGTGGGCGAGCAGCACCACGGGCTGCTCCATGTGCGTGATCTCCTCACCGATCCCCACCAGGAAAGGCTGGTCATGCACCACGGACGCCACGCAATTCTTGCCGGGGATATCGGCGGCGGTGACGATGGTGAATTCACTCCAGGGCATCCCATCGTCGAAATGGATGCCCTTCAAGATGCCCCGTGGCACCTGGGAGCGCACCGTGACACCGTGAATGGCCCCGGGTACGAACTTGTCGTCGGTATAACAGGCGGTGCCGGAGACTTTGGCACGACCTTCCTTCCGGTTGGAAGAAGCTCCGATCACTGGGGCCTCCTGGAGAGTTTGATGCGTTCCGCCATGGGGACATGCCCAGGCGGGCAGAAGATTGAAGGCAAAGATGGCAGGGGGGAGGAGGCGGAGTGCCTCACCCCCCTGCCACGGCCTTGGCTCTAGCTCTTGGGCAGGGTGGAAGCCACGCCCTGCACGTAGTAGTTCATGGCGCCCAATTCTGCATCGGTCATGTTCTTGCCCTTGGGAACACGCTCCTTGCCGTCCTGGTCCAGAACGGGCCCGGCGAAGGGATGCAGCTTACCGGCGGTGATATCGGCTTCCATCTTGAGGATGGTCTTCTTGAGATCGGCAGGAATCGAGGGGCTGAGGGGCGCGAGCTTGATCATCCCATCCTTGAAGCCGCCCCACACATTGGTGCCCGTCCACTTCTTGTCGAGCACTTCCTTGACGACCTTGGTGTAGAAGTCACCCCAGATGTGCGTGGTGCCGGTGAGCTGGGCGGTGGGCCCGTACTTGGCCATGTCGGAGTGGTAGGAGAAGGCCCAGGTGCCCTTTTCCTTGTGCTTCTCCTCGGCGGCCTGCACCACGGCGGTGGAATCCGTGTGGTGGGTGATCATGTCGGCGCCCTGGGAGATGAGCGTCATGGCGGCTTCCCGCTCCTTGCCTGGATCGAACCAGGAGTTCACCCAGATGACGCGCACTTCGGCCTTGGGGTTGACGCTCTTCATGCCGCGGGTGAAGGCATTGATGCCCTGCATCACCTCGGGAATGGGGAAGGCGGCCACATAGCCCGCGATGTTGGTCTTGGTCATCTTGCCGGCGATGACGCCATTCAGGTAGCGTCCCTCGTAGAACCGGGCGTTGTAGATGCCCAGGTTCTTCCCGGTCTTGTAGCCCGTGGCGTGGAGGAAGGTGACATGGGGAAAGGCGGCGGCGACCTTGGCGGTCTGATTCATGTAGCCGAAGGAGGTGGTGAAGATGATCTGGTTCCCGTCCTGGGCCAGCTGCCGGATGATGCGCTCGGCATCGGCACCCTCGGGGACGTTCTCGATGAACTTCGTGGTGACCGCGCCCTTGAAGGCGGCCTCCATCTGCTTGCGGCCCTGGTCATGCTGGAAGGTCCAGCCGGCATCCCCTACGGGGCTCACGTAGATGTAGCCGATCTTGACGGGAGCCGCTGCGGGCGGGGCGCCCATCAGGGTGGTGGAAGCGAGCATCGCCGCTCCACACAAGGTCGCGAGGGAAAGTTGGTTGCGGTTCATTCGGTGTTCCTCCATGGGGGTGGGTGGGGACCGCCTTGGGGCGGGTGGAGAGAGGGTGGGGATGGTTCAGGCGTCCGGCAGGAAGGGCTGGCCCAGGGAGGCCGGGGAGTTGAGCCGGATCGTACTGCGGTTCCGGGAGATCAGCACCAGGACCACGATGGTCGCCACGTAGGGAAGGGACGAAAGGAACTGGGACGGGATGTGGATCTTGGCGCCGGAGCCCTGGACGAACATCTGCGTGATCATGCAGCCGCCGAACAGGTAGGCCCCGATCAGGACCCGCATGGGACGCCAGGTGGCGAAGACCACCAGCGAAAGGGCGATCCAGCCCCGCCCCGCCACCATGCCCTCAACCCACATGGGGGTATAGAACAACGAGAGGAAGGCACCGCCGATGCCCGCCATGGCCCCGCCGAAGAGCACCGCCTGATACCGGATGCGCACGACGCCATAGCCGATGGAATGAGCCGAGACTGGCGATTCGCCCACCGCGCGAAGCACGAGGCCCGCCCGGCTGCGGTAGAGGAACCAGGCCACGGCGGCGATGAGGGCCCAGGAGAAGTACACCAGCCCCTGCTGCTCGAAGAGGGCCGGTCCCAGCACCGGGATCCGGTGGAGCAGTGGAATGCGGATGGGGTCCACGCTGGCGAGGGCCACGGACTCATAGGGCTTACCGATGAACGCCGACAGCCCCACGCCGAAGATGGAAAGGGCCAGGCCCGAGGCCACCTGGTTGGCCATGAGGGTCAGGGCGGAGATGCCGAAGAGCAGGGACATGAACATGCCGGCCGCCATGCCCGCGAGCACTCCCAGGGCGGGACTGCCGGTGTGGTGGGCCACGGCGAAAGCCGCCACGGCGCCCACGGACATGATGCCTTCGGCGCCGAGGTTGAGCACACCCGACTTCTCGGTGACCAGTTCCCCCAAGGCGACGATGATCAGGGGGGTCCCAGCCACGACGGTGGCAAAGAGGATCGAGCTGATGAAGGTCTGTCCCATGGCGGGTTCCTACTTCCTGCGGCGGACCAGCCTCGGCCGGAAATGGATGAACACGTCGGAACCCAGCAGGAAAAACAACAACATGCCCTGGAAGACCTTGGAAATTGAGGAGGGCAGGTTGAGGTACTGCTGGGCCTGTTCTCCGCCCATGTAGAGGAGGGCCATGAGCAGGCTGGAGAAGAAGATGCCGATGGGGTTGAGCCGTCCCACGAAGGCCACGATCATGGCCGCAAAGCCGTAGCCCGGGCTGATGTGCTCCGTGATCTGGCCGATGGGTCCGGCCACCTCGGAGATGCCCGCGACGCCAGCCATGGCGCCGCCCGCCAGCATGCCGATCCAGACGGAGCGCTTGGCCGAGAAGCCGGCATAGCGCCCGGCGAACTCCGCCTGGCCGGCCACCTTCATCTGGTAGCCCAGAAAGCTCCGGTGCATGAAGACCCAGCCGACCACCAAGGCCCCCAGAGCGAAGATCAGGGCGGCGTTCACCCGGGTTCCCTCCAGCAGGATGGGCAGAGTGGCCTTGGCACTGAACAGTTTGGTCTGAGGGAAATTGAAGCCGTCGGGATCCTTCCAGGGACCGTGGACCACCCACGACACCATCAGCTCGGCCACATAGACCAGCATCAGGCTCGTGAGGATTTCGTTGGCGTTGAACCGGGTCCGCAGGAAGGCCGGAATGGCGGCCCAGGCCATGCCGCCCATGGCTCCGGCGAGGATCATGGAAGGCAGGAGGAAGGGGCTGTTGCTGCCTTCGAAGTGGAGTGCCAGGCCTCCGCCCACCAGGGCCCCGATGAGCAGTTGCCCCTCGGCCCCGATGTTCCAGACGTTGGCCTTGAACCCCACCGACAGGCCCACCGCGCAAAGCATCAGGGGGGTGGCCTTTAAGAACAACTCGGCCACGCCGTAGGCATCCTTCACGGGGTTCATGAAGAAGACCTTGAAGCCCTCCATGGGACTCTTGCCAAGGAGAAGGAAAAGGATCATCCCGCTCAGAAACATCAGCCCCACGGCCAAAAGGGGTGAGAGATAGCTCATGGCCTTGGAGGGTTCGGCCCGCGGCTCGAATCGAAGGGTCCGTTCAAGAATACCCTTGGCGATTGTGCGGAGCGCCGGGCGAGCATGGCAAGGAGGGGGCCCGCTGGCATGGTGGTTCCATGTTGAGGGCCGCCGACGCCGCCATGCGAAGCCCGCCGCCCACACCCGAAGGGCTGGGGCCAGCCGCGCGCCCGACTGCGTTGAGTGGCTCGAAGGATGAACCACATCCCCCTTCGCCACTCGCCTTGTCGGATCACGCGGCTGACCTCCAGCAATCGTCAAGGTTATTCTTGAACGGGCCCTAAGCCACATGAGTGCCCTCTCCCAGTGCCCCGGCCCCTGGCCACAGGCCGCTCATCCACATGCCGATCTCCTCCACGTTGGTATCGGAGGTGACCTTGCTGGGAGACAGGGTGCCCTTGGCGATCACCACGATGCGATCGCAGATCTCGAACAGCTCCTCCAGTTCCTCTGAGATCACGAGAATCGCCGTGCCCGAGTTGCGCAGATCCAGCACCGACTGGCGGATGAACGAGGAGGCGCCCACGTCCACGCCCCAGGTGGGCTGGGCCAGCACGAGCAGCTTGGGGTTCTGCATGATCTCCCGACCCACGATGAACTTCTGGAGGTTGCCCCCGGACAGGGACTTGGCCTCGGAGCTGGCGCCGCCGCATTTCACATCGAAGCGCGCGATGCATTCCTCCGCGAACCGCTTGGCCACGCCAAACCGGATCAGCCCTGCGAACAGCATGCCCTTGCGGTAGGCCGTGAGCAGGATGTTCTCCGTGAGGGACAGGCGCGGAACCGCCCCCCGCCCCAGGCGCTCTTCGGGCACAAAGCACATGCCCAGGCCCCTGCGACGGGCCGGGTTCATGCGCCCCACGGGGACGCCGCACATCTGGACCGCGCCCTTGTCCGCGATGGGTTCCTCTCCGGAGATGGCCCGGAGCAGTTCCTGCTGGCCGTTGCCGGAGACACCCGCAATGCCCACGATCTCCCCGCTCCGGACCTCCAGGTTGATGTCCCTGAGGTCCGTGCCGAAGGGATCATCCGTGGCATGGGACAGTCCCTTGATCTGCAACCGCACCTCGCCACCGTCTTCAGACTCGCCGTGGCTATAGGCCGGAAGATCCGCACCGATCATCATGCGGGCCATGGTCTGGGGCGTCTCCTGGGAAGGGCTGCACGTGCCGGTGACCTTGCCACCCCGCAGGACCGTGGCTTTGTGACACAGTTCCTGGATCTCATCCAGCTTGTGGCTGATGTAGAGGATGCTCACCCCTTCGGCCGCCAGCTGTCTCAGGGTCTCGAAGAGTTTGCGCACGGCCTGGGGTGTCAGGACCGACGTGGGTTCGTCCAGGATCAGCAGCCTGGGGTTCTGGAGCAGGCAGCGGATGATCTCCACCCTCTGCCGCTCGCCCACGGACAGGGCATGGACCAGCCGCCGGGGGTCCACGGGCAGACCGTAGCGGTTGGAGACCTCCTCGATGCGCAGGGAGAGGGTACCCAGATCCAGCTTGCCGGGAATGGACAGGGCCACGTTCTGCACCACCGTGAGCGTCTCGAAGAGCGAGAAGTGCTGGAACACCATCCCGATGCCCAGGGTTCGCGCCCAGGCCGGATTGGGAACGGTCACCGGCTGGCCCTCCCAGAAGATCTCGCCCTCGTCGGGGCGAATCACCCCGTAGATCACCTTCATGAGCGTGGACTTCCCCGCGCCGTTCTCCCCCAGCACCGCGTGGATCTCCCCGGGCATGACCGTGAGGTCGATGCGATCGTTGGCGACGACGGCTGGATAGGCTTTACGGATTCCCCGGATGGCGAGTCTGGGCGTATCGGCGGGTTGGGTGGGCATCGGGCGTTCCCGGGTTGGTCAGCAGGGTGGGTAGATGGACGGAACTCGGACCAAATGGGTGGCCATGCCCTGGTGAAACGCCCAGGGAGAGGTCATGTTGAGGTGTTTGGCCTGGACTGAGGAGATCCATGGGCGGCGGGATTGGAAAAACCGGTGCTGCGATAGTGGGGTCGAGTATGATTTTTTTTCCCTATAAGTCAATTTTTTTCATTATGATCGAATGCGCATCCCGGCGGTTATAGGCTTCGTTGCGATTCATTTGCTTGATTGGGGAGCTAGTTCTTTCGACAGGATCGACCCATGACCCACTCCCATGATCCCCAGAACTTCATGCGTCGGGCCATCGACCTGTCCCGGATCCACATGGAAACAGGCGAGGGCGGGCCCTTCGGCGCCGTCGTGGTGAAGGATGGGCAGATCCTGGGCGAGGGCTGGAACCGCGTCACCTCCACCTGCGATCCCACGGCGCACGCAGAGATCGTGGCCATTCGCAACGCCTGCGACCGGCTGGGCACCTTCACCCTGAAGGGCTGCGAGATCTACACCAGCTGCGAGCCCTGCCCCATGTGCCTGTCCGCCATCTACTGGGCCCGGCTGGACCGCATCTGGTACGCCAATGGCCGGGCGGATGCCGCGGCCATCCAGTTCGACGATGACTGGTTATACCGGGAAGTGGCCTTGCCGCTGTCGGACCGCAGCCTTCCCGCCAAGGAACTCATGCGAGACGAGGCCCTCGCCGTGTTCCGGGCCTGGGACGCGAAGGTGGACAAGATCCGCTACTAGGGTCCGCACTTCGCCCGCGGCCTCGGGGCGGCCCGTGCGCCACTCCTTGCCACCGCGCATGGACCTTCGTCACGTGGCAAGAGCAGCAAGTGAAGGTGTCTATCCCGGGTTTTCGATCCTCTTCAATTTGAGGGAATCACTCCTTCATCCTGATCTAATGGCCCTCGGGAATGGGGACCTCGGAAGGGTGATGGGACTCACATCATTACCTCTTATTCATTGGCGTGATCATCGCTTATGGGCACAGGCGCGTCGCTGCAACCCGGGCCCATCCAACCCAACACTCCAGGACAAAACATGAACATTCTGATGGTTCTGACTTCCCACGACGCGCTCGGTGATACGGGCAAAAAAACAGGCTTTTGGCTGGAAGAATTCACCGCTCCCTTCTATGTCTTCAAGGATGCGGGCGTGGAGATCACCCTGGCCTCGCCCCAGGGCGGTCAGCCACCGCTGGACCCCAAGAGCGACGAGCCCAATTCTCAAACCGATTCCACCCGACGCTTCAAAGCCGATCCGGCTTCACAGGCCCTTCTGGCGAGCACGCGCAAGCTGGCTGACGTGGCCCGTGGTGATTTCGCCGCCGTGTTTTACCCCGGTGGCCATGGCCCCTTGTGGGACTTGGCCGAAGACGCTTCCTCCATCGCCTTGATCGAAGCCATGCTCAGGGCGGGGAAGCCGGTGGCCGCCGTCTGCCATGCGCCGGGCGTGCTGCGCCATGCCAAGAGCCCATCAGGCGCTCCCGTGGTGAAAGGCAAGGCGGTCACGGGGTTCGCCAACACCGAGGAAGAGGCCGCCGGGCTGACTCAGATCGTCCCATTCCTGGTGGAAGATTCGCTCAAGCAGCACGGCGGAAGCTACTCCAAGGGTCCGGACTGGGCCCCCCATGTGGTGATCGACGGCCTTCTGATCACGGGGCAGAACCCTGCCTCCTCGGAACCCGCCGCCAGAACCCTGCTCGCCAAGCTGAACGGACCCATTTGAATGCTGAGTAGGCTGAAACATCACCGCGCGTGCCGGGAGAACGGTCTGCCCTGGGGGATCGGGCTCCTCGTAGCCGGCCTTCTTCTGGCTCCGGCCATCCTGGTTGCCGGCGCTGCACCCATCATTGCCGCGAGTCCCCTGCCTGTGGCCGTGGTCGATGCCATCCCCGTGGCCCTCGACGCCATCGCCAAGCAGAAGCTTGTCGCCACGGGCAGCTACAGCTCTTTTTTTCAGGACGAGCCCAGGGTCGATCTCTGCCCTAACCCCGGTGCCGCCGCCGACATCACCCGCACTCTGAGCACCTTCCATCCCAATATCGGCGTCCAGACGCTCGTGGTGGCACCCATGCCGGCCAACCTCGCCTCCCGCGCGGATCGCAACCTCGTGCTCTACAACCTCATCCACCAGTTCCGCACCATGGAAGGCATCCAATATTTCTCGGCCACCCATGGAAAGATACGGACGCTGTTCACGACGTCTCATGGGGTCAAGGGACCGGGCGACCGCGTGGTGCTCAGCGATCCTCGGTACTCAACCATCGAACCTGTCCATGTTCTCTTTCTCGAACAGGACGACACGACCTTCGGCAAGAACCTCTACGCCGTGACGGTGAAGGGGCTGGAAGCTGGAGCCGCCGAACTCACCATGAGCAATGTGGAGCAGGTCTGGTTCGGGATTGTGCCCGTGCTCAAACCGGGCGCCCTCAAGCTCTCCATGGTGATCCAGCCTTCGGCAGATGGGAAATACCTGTATTTCTATGGCAACGTCGGAATCGCTGTCACCAAGGTGTTCGGCATGGAGGCAAAGGTTCGGGCCAGTTTCTACAACCGGATCCTGGCCTTGTACAACTGGTACGCCAGCCAGGCCTTGAGAGCATGACGGCTCACCGCAGGCGGCCTGAGCCCCGCCTACTCGAGCCAACCAGCTGACCGTGACTTGCCCGGGAGCGGGATGCGCGCACCCGTGCGTCAAGCTCTCCGCGCCGTGGCCAGGAATACGGGATAGTCCTTGCCTTCCTTGGCCGTGACGGTGGCAGTCTCCACCTGGATCGCTCGGAAGCCTGCGTCCTCCAGCCAGTCGTGGATACGGTTCCGGGGGAAGCCCTGGTGATGGACACCCGCAGCGTCCTCGTGGAAGGTGCCCTCCTCTTCGTCCAGGTCGGCCAGGGCCACCTGTCCGCCGGGATTGAGGTGCTGCACAAACCGGCTGAATAGCGCCGGCACATCGGCGACGTGGTGCAGCGTCATGCTGCTCACGATGAGGTCATAGGGGCCCCCAAGATCCCCCGTCCCCTCGGTCGTCAGGGGCAGCAGACGCACGGGAATGCCCTGGGACTCGGCCTTTCCTGCCAAGGTCGTCAGCATGCCGGGTGAGGTGTCGGCCCCAGACATGGATCCGACCTGAGGCGCCAGTTCCAAGGTGACAAGGCCGGTGCCGCAGCCGAAATCCAGAACGTTCAGTTCCTTCGATAGGGGCACTCGGGACGAAATGGCTTCGGCCACCGCATGGGCCAGCAGCACCCGCCGATCCGCGAGATCCCAGGTGGCCGCAGCCTGATCAAAATGTTCGGTTCCGGACATGAAGCCTCCCGTGGCAGGGTCACCAACCCTACCTGCATTCTCCAGTCGAACGCTCAGCCGCGCAAAGGCGATCGACGCTTCGCTGGGGGGCATCGGTTCTCCCTGTCTAAGGGCGCGGATGGCGGCGGTGAAGGCACCGCCGAATCGTTCACAGGCATCACAACCATCGAGGTGAGCTTGAACCTGAGCTCGCCGCTCAAGGGACATGTCGCCATCCAGGAAATCAGACAGTTCGGCCAGAACCTCGCCGCAGCGCAGCCCGGCGACCTCCCGTTCAATGGCCATGATGTTCTCCTCGCAACTGGGCAACAAAACGCAACCGCGCCCGGTGCAGACGGCTCTTCAGGGCCCGCACACCCAGGCCCAGTAGGCCGGCGCAGTCTTCATTCGAAAGGCCCTCGACCTCACGAAGCAGGAGGAGCTCTCGATCCTCCACAGGCAACCGGGCAAGGGCCCGGCCCACCTCATCCTTCACCATCAAAGCATCGAGGGGGTCAAAATCAGCACCCCACCCGGCCGCCTCTCCAAGTTCGGCCAGGGACTCCATTCGTTCGGGTTCCCCTGCCCTTCCCTTGTGCTGCCGATAGACGGCGTGCCGAGCTATGGACAACAACCAGCCCAGGGCAGAGCCTCCCCCTCGGAAGGATGCGGAACTTCTCCATGCCGAGAGAAAGGTCTCCTGCAGCGCGTCTTCAGCCGCGCCCACATCCCGGGTCAGCGAGCGGGTGAATCGCCAGACGGCTTCGCGGTGACATAGGACGAACGCCTCGAAGGCACTCGCGTCCCCGCTAGCCGCCTGGGAGAGGAGTATCTGGTCCTCGATCAACGAGCCTTCACGGGGCAAGTGCTCCATCCGAACACGGTGTAGAGGGGGCAGGATCCCAGCAACCCTGTTGCCAGCGGCACGAGGCCCAGGTATCCCCAGGGAGTCTTGGGGCCCACAAAGACCAGGGACAGAACACCAAGACCCAGGATCACGCGCAGGAGACGCTCTGCGGGATGTTGGTTGGTCGGAAACAGATTTGCCATGGGGGCTCCAGAGTGGGGACGGCACCAGCCGCCTCATTTAGGAAGAGTCGGTGGGGAGGCAAAAAGATTCATGAATTGCAGAAAAACATCCACTTTCCTGCCGGACCATCAAGTCGCGCACTGGTCAGCATGCCCAACTCGACAGTGCCCAATCCTACTGGTCCCACCAGCAGCCAGAGCACCAGCCCCGGCACGAAGAGACCGAGACCACGCTACGAAGGGCCCGGCGCACAACCTTCATCAGCCGCGCCAGCCACCAGCTCCGGACGAAAACCACCAACTGACGCTTCTGCCAGCATGGTTGCCGCATGGTTTTCAGCAAGAAAACGGTCATCCTCTGAGCATTTCGTATTCAGGTCAGCCTCGGCCTCTACAAGCTGCTGGAGCAACTCCCTGAAAGAAGGTGGGGTCGCCAGGAACATGGGCAGCATGGATTGCAGGTCCCGCGCCAACTCCCCGTGTCTGTGCTCAGGAGGCACCAGGTGGAAGCTTCCAGGGATGGCGGTGTCATAGCTTGCCCATGACGAAGCGAAGAACCGAGACTTGTGCTGGATCACGTCCTGGAGAAGATCCAGGCGAGCCATGGCTTTGGAGCGGCTGGGGTGCTGCCAGAGGGCGGCCATGTCCGAATAGTGGCGCGCCAGGCGATCCCGAAGAGGTTGGGTGGCAGGTCGGTGGTATTCGGCATGGAGGATCGTGGCCTTCTCCCAGAAGGTTCGTTCCAGCGACAGAGCCACAACCGGGATCTTGAAGTCCGTGAAGGCATCGCCAAGGACATCCGCCAGCATTGGCTGGATGACATGGTTACCCGTGGGCTGCTGGTCGGTCAGGGCGCCTAGTTCCAGC
>JANXYT010000216.1 GCA_025355915.1 Holophagaceae bacterium | reverse complement strand
CCCTGCTGGTGCCCGCAGACGTCTACCGTCCCGCCGCCATCGAGCAACTGCACATCGTGGCCAAGGATGCGGGCGTGCCTTCCTTCCACACGGAAGAGAAGGACCCCGTCGCCATCTGCACCGCCGCCGTCACCGAAGCGCGGCTGAAGGGCTGGGACGTAGTGGTGCTGGACACGGCCGGCCGCCTGCACCTGGATGACACGCTGATGGAGGAGCTGGCCCGCATCAAGGCCGCCACTTCACCGGACGAGATCCTCTTCGTGGCGGACGCCATGACCGGCCAGGACGCCGTCCGCAGCGCCACGGCCTTCCACGAGCGCCTGGGCATCACCGGCGTGGTGCTCACCAAGACCGATGGCGACACCCGTGGCGGCGCGGCCTTCAGCATCAAGCAGGCCACCGGGCAGCCCCTGAAGTTCGTGGGCGAGGGCGAGAAGCTGGAGGATTTCCAACGCTTCCACCCGGACCGCATGGCCCAGCGCATCCTCGGCATGGGCGACGTGCTGAGCCTCATCGAGCATGCCAAGGACAAACTCGATGAAAAGGAAGCCGAGGTCATGGCCAAGCGCCTGGCCAAGAACCAGTTCACGCTGGAGGACATGCGCAAGCAGTTCCAGCAGGTGCAGAAACTCGGTTCCATGAGCAAGATCCTCGGTATGCTACCGGGCCTGGGGCAGATGAAGGACCAGCTGGCGAACGTGGCCACGGACAAGCGCATCAAGCATCTGGAGGCCATCATCAACTCCATGACCCCCGCCGAGCGGGCCAACCATAACCTGCTGGACGGCAAACGGAAACGCCGCATCGCCACGGGCTGCGGGCGACCCGTGAGCGAGATCAATCAGCTCATCAAGCAGTTCGTGGAAACGAAGAAGATGATGGGTCAGATGAACGACCCCAAATTCATGGCCCGCATGCAACGCATGGCCAAGCTGGGCGGCGGGCCCAGCCTTCCGTTCTAGGAGCATGACCATTCCGCGCTCAGCTTCGAACCACCCCAGAACCTGGATCATCGTGGCACTGGCGATGTTGGGATTCGCGACGATGGGGGTGATCCTGGCAAGACCTGCATCTGCGGATCGGGTGGTGATCGTGTCGTCATCCATGGACAGCCAAGGAAGGGAGGTGGGTCCCGGAATGGAAACCCTGCTTTCGGACTCCCTGGAAGTCCTGGCCGGAGCGACCGTCTCCCATACGTCATCCCTCCCATCCCAAGCCGACCTGAAACGTCTGCCGCCGCAGATGTGGCTGCTCCGGTTCCAGGGTGGCCGCGTCGCGGACCGTCTGGCCTTGACCCTGGAATGGAATACCGTTTCCCGCCTGCTTTCGGATCAGCCCTGGATTCTGGACATCGCCCCTCCCCAGGAGCCCAGGAAGACCATGGACCACGTCGTCCAGCACTGGCCTCTGGCCCTTCGCCATCGGCAGCTGGACGAGCTGATCCCCAAGTCCTCCGCCCGCTTCTGGCTCCTGCTGGAGGGGCTTTCCATCCGGGACGATCAGGCCGCGTCCCAGCACCTGGCGGCCTCCCAGCAGCTCGCCGACGATGAACCAGGCTGCGCGGCGGCCTGGACCGCCCTGGGAGATCATCTCTACCGAAGCCTGTGGGTGAACCCAGAACAGGCGGGGGTTGGACTGAATTCACGCACCCATCACGCCTTCAAGAAGGCCATGGACTTGGTGCCCGGCTACCCGCGGGCAACCTTCCTGTGGTCGTTGATGCTGACCGACACCGGGAACCAGGGGATGGCCCTGAAGGCCCTCCAGGAAGCGATCCGCCTCCGGCCCGGCGCGCCGGATCTGTATCTCGGAATCGCCTACGCCGGGCGGACTTCGGGTCTGCTCGAAGGTGCTCGCAAGGCCCTGATCCGGCATGCGGAGCTGACCGACCCCCTGGCCTCACCCTCCTCCTGGTTCGCGGAGACCACCTACCTTTACTCTGGGGACCTGGAGGCCTTCGGGCAGGAACTCACCCGGGCGGGGGCCCTTCGAAAGGACGCCAGCATCCTGTTCTACCAAGGTTATTTCTCCCTGTTGAAAGGCCGCCGCCAGCAAGCCCTCGAGTTCATGAAAGCCGGGAGCGATCCCGGGATGGCCCCGGCCCCCTTCCGCGATCTGTGCCGCGTCTACCTCGCCTATCTGGAAGGGCGACCGAAGGACGGGCTGGTCGAACTCCGAGAGATCGATGAAATCCGTGGCAAGCTCCGCATTCCCGATGGCGAATGGACCTTCAAGGAGGCCGAGGCCTATGCGCTGCTGGGCGACGCCGACCGTGGTGTGGACTGCGCCACCCGGGCCTTCGTGCAGGGCTTCAGCTGCGCCGCCTGGTACGAAGCCTCCCCATTCCTCGCCCAGGTGCGGGAACATCCCCGCTGGCCGACGCTGCGCAGAAACATCCGGGAACGCCAGGCTGTGCTGGAGGGAAGCTTCCCTCCCTCCACGTTCTAGGGTGTTATCCGATGGCCATTGGAATGCCCCCGCTCGAACCTTTGGACAGGCTCCCAGCCCTGAATTAACACTTGGGATATGGGGAATTCCACGATAGACTTTCCTGCTCAGGGAGTGCCCATGCTTTCGATCCGTCTTGCTCGCAATGGTGCCAAGAAGCGCCCGTTCTATCACATCGTCGTCTCCGAGAACGATCGCATCCCCACGGGCCAGGCCCTGGAGGTGTTGGGCTTCGTGAACCCCATCGCCGGTGCCGGCGAGGCGGTGCGCATCGACGTGGAGAAGGCCAAGGTCTGGCTGAAGAAGGGCGCTCAGCCCTCCAAGACCGTGCTCGACCTGTTCAAGAAGAACCAGGTCCTTTAGCCCGTCGCCGATCTACGAAAGCCGGGCCCAGGGTCCGGCTTTCTTGTGAGGACTCTTAGCTCATCCACGGAGCGACCATGAACCTCGAAGCCTTCCTGCGCGATGTGCTGACGCCGCTGCTGGATCACCCTGATGCCTTCCGGGTCGAGGTCGCTGGCGAGGGGCGCAAGCGTGATGTGCTGGTCTTTGCCGATCCCAGGGATCGCGGACGCATCATCGGCAAGCATGGGCGCATGATCTCGGCGCTCCGCACCCTCTGCAAGACCGCCGGCGAGAAGGCTGGCCTGGTGGTGGACCTCGAGCTTTACGACGAGGATGAGGCATAGCGCCATGCTGCTGGCCGGTCATCTCGCCAAGATTCAGGGGCTCAAGGGGGAGTTCCTCTTCCATTCCGTCATGGACCATCCAGAGCGGCTAGAGGGCATGCCGGGTCTGGTGCTGGCCCCGCCTCCGCAGGATCTGGAGCGTGCTGAGCCCGTGCCGCCCGCACGGGCCGTATCCCTTCGCCGCTTTCGCTGGCATCAGGACCGACCCTGCCTCGCCCTCGCTGACGTGCCCGATCGCACGGCGGCGGAACCCCTCAAGGGCTGGGCGCTGTGGATGCCCGAGGCCGCGGCAGAACTGGGCGAAGGAGAAACCTTCCGACACCAGTGGAATGGCTGCGAGGTCTTCGTCGGCGGCCGCAAAGTGGGCGAGGTGCTGCGTCTCGACCCCGGCCCGGCGGGCTATGACATGGTGCTGATGCGCGACCTGCGGCCGGGCCGGACGGGCCAGCGCGACATCCCCTACATCAAGGCCTGGTGGACCCTGGACCTGCCGAACCGCCGCCTGGACCTGGATCCACCCGAAGGCCTGCTGGATGTCAACCAGGCCGGAGACTGATCCATGAAGGTCGGCCTGCAACGGTTCAAACAGACCTTCGGCCTGCGGCTGTTCGGCTGGCTGAAGATCCCCCTGCTGGCCTCCGTGCGGCCCAGTGTCGTGGAACTCACCGAGACCCGCTGCGTGGTCCGCGTTCCGCTCCGCCGGTGGACCCGGAATCACCTCGGGTCCATGTATTTCGGCGCGCTGGCCATCGGCGCCGACTGCGCCGGGGGCCTCTTGGCCATGGACCAGATCCAGCACTCCGGCGGCCAGGTCTCCCTGGTCTTCAAGGCCTTCCAGGCCACCTTTCTGAAGCGCCCCGAATCGGATGTCTACTTCATCTGCGAGGGCGGGGAGGCCATCCGGGACCACGTGCGGCGCACCCTGGCATCCGAGGAGCGCATCACCGAGCCCATGAGCATCCAGGCCGCCGTGAAGCTCCCGGACGGCAGCTTCGAGACCGTGGCCGAGTTCACGCTCGAGCTCAGCCTCAAACGAAAAACCTAGGCGACCCGCAGCTGCAGCACGAACTTCTGGATGCCCGCCAGCAGCATCTCGATGGCGATGGCGGTCAGCACCAAACCCATGAGCCGCTCAAAGGCCATGGTGACCTGCTCGCCCAGGAAGTCGGCGATCTTCTCCGCGAATCCGAGGACCAGGGCCGAGATGGCCATGGCCACGGACAGGGCGCCCAGCCATTCCCATAGGCGAGCGGGCTCCCGGCTCACCAGCAGCAGTACGGTGGCGATGGCGGAGGGTCCCGCGATAAAGGGAATGGCCAGGGGCACCAGGAACGGCTCCCCATGGATGGGGTGATCGGCCCGGCCTTCCGGATGGGGGAAGACCATCTTCAGCGCGATGAGGAAGAGGATCACCCCGCCGGCGATGCCCAGGGAGGTGTCCGAGAGGTGCATGAGCTTCAGCACCCGCTGCCCGAAGAGCGCGAAGAAGATCAATATCGCAAAGGCGAAGAGCACCTCGCGGATGATGATCCGCTGGCGCCGGGCTGGATCCACTTGGCGCAACAGCCCGACGAACAGCGGGATGTTGCCCAGGGGATCCGTGACGAGAACCAGGAGGACGATGGCCGAAATGAAGGAGGATGAATCCATCGAAGGCTATTTGAGGTCGATCTCGAAGGCCATGCGGGCGTACACCCCTCGCGGATCGTTCAGGGCCGAGATGCGTTCGAATTGAACCTTGAACGTCTCCGCCAGCACGTCCACCGGCCCGGGCTTGGCCAGCTTCCGAGGCTTGCCTTGGCCGAGGCTCTTGAGCAGTTCCTTGATCGCATCCGGTTCGCGCTCGGGCCCCACGACATAGAAGTCATTCTCAGCCTTGGCCATCTTCGCGGCATGCTTCAACGCCGCGCCCAGACCCCCGATTTCATCCACCAGGCCCAGCTTCACGGCCTCCTGGCCCGACCAGACGCGGCCCTGGGCGATCTCGTGGACCACGTCCTTCTTCAGCTTGCGGCTATCGGCGACCTTGGAAATGAACTGTTCGTAGATATGGTCCACCAGCCCCTGGATCCGGTTCAGTTCCACGTCGTTCTTCGGCCGGGTGAGGGTCATGGGATTGGCGAGCTTGGCGGTCTGGACGCTGTCCCAGGTGATGCCATGTTCGTTGGCCAGCTTCTTCACGTTGGGCAGCAGGCCGAAGACGCCGATGGACCCGGTGATGGTGGTGGGTTCGGCAAAGATGCGATCGCCATAGGTGCTGATCCAGTAGCCACCAGACGCGGCCAGGTGGCCCATGGAGACCACCAGGGGCTTCACCTTCTTGGTGAGCACGACTTCCCGCTGGATGAGCTCCGAGGCCGAGGCGCTGCCACCGGGACTGTTCACGCGCAGCACCACGGCCTTGACCCGCTCGTCCAGGCGCAGGCGCCGCAGTTCACGGCTGAGGCGCTCGCCACCGATCTGGCTGGACTTGCCTTCGCCATCCACAATCTCACCTTCCGCCACGAGCACGGCGACCCGGGTCTTGCCCGACTTCGCATCGCCCGGGATGCCCGCATAGGTGGCCAGAGTGATCTGGGAGAAGTCCTTGTCCTTCGGCTGTTTTCCCGCCAGCTTCTTCAGTTCGTCAAGCACCTCGTCGTACGGGGCGATGCGGTCGACCAGACCATGTTTCTTGGCGTCTTCGGCTTCAAGCAAGCCCCTCTCATCCGCGATGGTTTGGAGGTCCGATGGTGCTTTCTTGCGGTCCTTGGCGACCGTGTCTTTCCACTCGCCCCAGATATCGTCCAGCAGCTTCTGGATCTGTTCGCGATTGGGTTCGCTCATGCGGTCCGTGATGAAGGGCTCCACCGCGCTCTTGTACTTGCCGACGCGGGTGACCTGCACCTCCACGCCGTATTTCTTGAAAGCCTCGCCGAAGAACATGGGCTCACTGGCCAGCCCGTTCACTTCCATCTCACCGAAGGGATTCATGAACACCGTGGTGGCACCCGCCGCCAGGTAGTAGTCCCGCTTGCTCCAGCCCAGGTTGTAGGCCAGCACCGGCTTCTTCGCCTTGAACCGCTGGATGGCCTCCCGCAGTTCACGGAGCTGGGCGGGGCCTCCACCCTGGAGATTCCCCGTGAGGAACAGGGCCGTGATGCGGGCATCGGAGGCTGCCCGGTCCAGGGCCTCAATGGCCGCCGGCAGGGCCTGGGGGTGACCACCCCGGCCGCCCAGGGCCTCACTCAAGGCCTCGCCAGGCTCGGCATCCCGCTCGCCATCGGTCAGGCTCGTGTCCAGATCGAAGACCAGCACAGCCTTGCCGGGCACCGTGGGGGTTCCCGAGGATCCGATGGCGGCCAGCAGGCCGAAGCCCAGGACCAAGGCCAAGCCCCCGGCCACGATCAGGGCCAAAAGGGTGGCGAAGAAACTTTTAAGGAAATCCTTCATGGCCGCTCCGGTTAGACCCACCAGGATCGCACGAACTCACCGTTATAGACGGAGCCGTGCGACCAGGGACAGGAACCCGTCGAGGACTTTCGGCACGGTGGCGGCGGTGCGGGCCTCGGTGGGGGCACCGTTCGGGTCCAGCTGCTGGTCGGCGTGCGGCACGGTGATCGCCTCCGGCAGGGCCAGCGCACCCATGTTGGCCAGGGTCGCCCGCCAGGCCATCAGACCCCGGGCTCCCCCGAAGGCGCCCGGGCTCGCGGCGCAGAGCAGCACCGGCAGGCCCGGCCAGGGGCTGGGCTTCATCGTGCTCAGCCAATCCACTGCGTTCTTCAGGTGACCGGGGATGCCGGCGTTGTACTCCGGTGACACGATGACCAACCCTTGGGCCTCCCGGAGCGCCGCGTGCAGCGCGAGCGCTTCGGAAGAGGGGACGGCGCCTTCCTCATACCAGGGCAGACGCAAAGCCTCCCTCGTGAAGGCGGAAACCTGGTGTCCCCGGGCCTCCAGTTCCCCGGCGAGATGGTGGAGCAGCTTCCCGTTGAGGGATGCCGCCCTGAGGCTTCCACCCATCAGCACCAGTCGCATGGTTCCCTCCGAAATGGAATCTGGATCAATCTTGACTTAATTGGTAAACTTTTTCATCCCCAGGAGGAGTCATGTCCAACTATCCGGAACACATGGTCGCCCCGATGCGCCAAGAACTTGTCCAGGCGGGCTTCCGACAGCTGATGACCTCCACCCAGGTGGATGAGGCCCTGCAGAAGCCCGGAACCACCCTGCTGGTGGTGAACAGCGTCTGTGGCTGCGCTGCCGCGGGGGCCCGGCCCGGCGTGACGGAGGCGCTGCGCGCCCACGGACTGCGCTTTGATCAGCTGGTCACGGTCTTCGCCGGCATGGAGCAGGAAGCCACGGCCCAGGCCCGGGAATACTTCGAGGGCGCCATGCCCACCAGTCCCCAGGCCGCCATCCTGAAGGACGGCCAGCTGGTTCACCTCATGCAGCGCCCGGATTTCCTGGGCCACAGTCCCGATGAGATCGCCGCCACCCTGAGCACGGCCTACCACCAGACCGTCGCCGCGAGTTGAGCTCCCGGGTGAAGTAGACTTAGGCGGATCCCTGGAGAACCCCGCCGATGCTTAAGCCCCTGTCCCACTACAGGATCGTGGACCTGTCCTGCGTGCTTGCGGGTCCCTTCGCCACTCAACTGCTGGCGGATTTCGGGGCCGAGGTGCAGAAGCTGGAACCCCTGGATGGCGATCCCACCCGGGGCTGGGGACCGCCTTTCGATGACGGGGACACCGGCGAAAGCGCCTACTTCCGGTGCGCCAACCGGGGCAAGCGGAGCCGCACCATCGACCTCCACATGGAAGAAGGCAAGGCGGATCTCTTCGAGCTGCTGAAGGACGCCGATGTCCTGGTGGAGAATTTCCGGGCCGACTCGGCGGATCGCTTGGGCCTGGGCTGGAAGCGCCTCCACGCGAAATTTCCGAAGCTCATCCTGGCCTCGGTGCGCGGTTTCGCCTCGGACGTCACCGCCTCCCGCCGGGCCGGATACGACTTCATCATCCAGGCCGAAAGCGGCTGGATGGCCATCACCGGTGAACCCGAGGGCCGCCCCATGAAGGTGGGCGTGGCCCTGGTGGATGTGCTGGCTGGCCTCTACTGCGCCAACGGCATCCAGGCCGCCCTGCTCCACCGCGAACGCACGGGGGAAGCCATTCATATCGAAGTGCCGCTCATGGAGGCTGCCCTGGCGGGCCTGGTGAACGTCGCGGCCGGTTCCCTCATGACCGGCGAGTCGCCCAAGCGCTGGGGCAACGCACACCCTCAGATCGTGCCCTACCAGTCCTTCCGGTGCAGCGACGGCGACGTCGCCATTGGCGTGGGCAGCGATCGCCAGTTCGAGGTGCTGGCCCTATGGCTGGGCCTGGATCTGGGGGCCCGCCCCGAATGGAAAAAGAATCGCGGCCGCGTGAATGACCGCGAGGAACTCGTCGCCCTCATTGAGGCCCGCACCCAGGCCAGTACGGTCGAAGCAGTGCTTGCCCTCTGCGAGTCCAATGCCATCCCCGCCAGCCGCGTGCGCAGCGTGGACGAGGTGCTGTTCCGCCAAGGCGGATCCCTGCACAACCTGCTGCAGCCCCTCTTCGATGGGGAGACCAGCACCATGGTGCCCACCCTGGCCACGCCGATCCTCCTCAACGGAGAGCGGGCCTGCTCGCCTCTGCCGCCGCCCCGCTGGAAGCCATGAAGCGGGCCCTGCGCCTGGTCCCCATGGGAGCCCGCCTTCCGAACCAGAAGGCCGAAGCCCGGCTGCGCCAGGCTTGGCAGTTCGTCGTGGGTCCCGCCCTCGCGGACCGCACCCGGCCCCTTCGCGTCGAACGGGACATCCTCGTCATGGGGTGTTGGGAACTGGCCCGGATCGCCACCCTGCGCGAAGCCGCCGCCGCCGTCTGGCCTCAGATGCGCGACCGCATCCACCGCGCCCTCGGTCTGAGCCTCACCGGCCTCCAGATCGTTCCCTGCGATCCGCCGGTTGACTCGCCCCTGACAACCAAAGATCCCGATCCCCTCCGCCGCGCGCTGCATCTGCTGGCAGCCCGCCGCAAAGAACGCATTCGCCTCGGCCTGGAGTCCGAATAGACCGAAGGTGGACGCCACGTCAGGATTCGAGTACAGTCGAACCTTCGTCGGGGCGTGGCTCAGCCTGGTAGAGCGCTCGGTTCGGGACCGAGAGGTCGGAGGTTCGAATCCTCTCGCCCCGACCAGA
>JANXYT010000187.1 GCA_025355915.1 Holophagaceae bacterium | reverse complement strand
GGATCGCGGAGGAAGCCGCCGATGACCACCGCCAAGTCATTGATTGGCTGAATGAGAACACCCCTGACACGGTTGCGCTATATCTAGCGGAACTTAAGGCCTTCACGATTGGTGCGAGTGGGGCTGCTCCCCAGCTCGATTTGGTTTGCCGCCCAAACGTCACCATGAAACAAGCGAATTCGGATCTATCAGCTGGAGATAAGGAGCGTCGTGAATGGCGCATCGCATTTTGGCAAGAAATACACGATGCCATGAAGATTCAGAAACTGCCATTCCGACTTCAGAAGCCAGGCCCTGGCCACTGGTCTTCCATAGCCATAGGCCGCTCTGGATTCCATGTGAATATGCTTCTGACACCAAAAAATCAAAGCATTGTTGTTGAGATGGTCATTCAACCTGCTGGCTGGAAAGACTCTGCCTTCGAGCAGCTCCAATTACAGTTGCAGGAGATTGAGAATCAGGTTGGAAGGCCGATGCAATGGCGACCGATGTTGGACAAGGCCTCTTCCAAGATCCTGATAGAAGAAAAAATTGATCCAGATGATCCGGCCAATCGGAAGAAGATTTGCGAATGGTTCACTGAATGGACACCTAAGGTGTTCCTTGCTTTCCAAGATCGGGTCAAGAAGCTTACTGAACCTGAGTCAGAGCAGTAACCCCTTGCTTGGCTCTTCTTCTTGTCTTCCTGTCTTCGTGGTGAATCTGTTGTCTTTTGATCCCCAACATGTCTGAACCAATCGAACAAGCTCAACCCACGCTGAAGGCACCCCTGCTCTTCCTCAGCGTGCTGCTCATCGCCTCCTGCGGACTGATCTACGAGCTGGTGGCGGGGACACTGTCGAGCTACCTGCTGGGGGATTCGGTCACGCAGTTCTCCACGGTGATCGGGGTGTACCTCAGCGCCATGGGGCTGGGATCGTGGCTGTCCAAGTTCCTGCACCGCGGGCTGGCACGGCGCTTCGTGGACCTGGAGCTGGCGGTGGCGCTGGTGGGCGGGTTCTCCGCGCCCATTCATTTCCTGGCCTTCGCCCACACCCACGCCTTCCGGGTGGTGCTCTACGGTGTGGTGATGGCCGTGGGCACGCTGGTGGGATTGGAGATCCCCATCCTCATGCGGATCCTCAAGGATCAGGTGCGCTTCAAGGACCTGGTGGCGGGTGTGCTCACCCTGGACTACATCGGCGCCCTCTTCGCCTCCCTGCTCTTCCCGCTCCTGCTCATGCCCAAGCTGGGCCTCGTGCGGACCAGCCTGCTCTTTGGCCTCTTGAACGCCGCCGTGGGCCTCTGGTCCACGCACCTGCTGCAATCGCAGCTGGGCCCCACCCGGATGCTCCGCCTCCGCTGCTTCGTGGTGATGGCCCTGCTGGCCCTGGGCCTCGCTTTCGCCGGGAAATTCACGTTGGCCGTGGAGGAGGAGATCTTCGCCGACGAGATCGTCTACGCCAAGGACAGCGCCTACCAGCGCATCGTGCTGACCCGGGGCCGGGGCAGCTTCCAGCTCTTCCTCAACGGCAACCTGCAGTTCTCCAGCGCCGACGAGTACCGCTACCACGAGGCCCTGGTGCACCCGGCCTTCGGTGTCCGACCCGAGGCCAGGCGCGTGCTGATCTGCGGCGGTGGCGATGGCCTGGCCGTGCGCGAGGTGCTGAAACATCCCTCCGTGCAGGAAGTGGTGCTGGTGGATCTGGATCCGGCCATGACCGACATGGCGCGGCAGCAGCCCATGGTGCGCCAGCTCAACGCCGCAGCCCTGGACGATCCCCGGGTCAAGGTCGTCAACGCCGATGCCATGGTGTGGCTCCAGGAGACCACCGGGCCGCCCTTCGATCTCGCCTTCGTGGACTTCCCGGATCCCAATACCTACGCCCTGGGGAAGCTCTACACCTCGCGCTTCTATCGCCTGCTCCAACGCCGCCTGGCGGACGACGCCCTGATCACCGTGCAGAGCACCTCGCCGCTGATGGCCCGCCAGTCCTTCTGGTGCATCACCACCACCATGGAGGCCGCGGGCCTGAAGGTGCGGCCCTACCATCTGGCCGTGCCCTCCTTCGGGGTGTGGGGCTTTGCCCTGGCCTCGAAGCACGACTTCGAGGTGCCCACCCGCGTGCTGCCGGGCCTGCGCCACCTGTCGGACGAGGCCACCGCCGCCATGTTCGCCTTCCCGAGGGACATGGACCGGGTTCCTACGGAAGTGAACCGCCTGGACAACCAGGTGCTGGTCCACCTCTATGCCCGGGAGTGGCGGCGGTGGTCTTGATTACGTGGTTCCAATCCGTGCGTGTGGCGTCAATCCCATGAAGATAAAAGATGGGAACCGCAGATGGCGCAGATGCCGCAGAAAAAGCATGAAACCCGCAGATTCCACAGAGGAGCGCCGACCCAATGTGCAGGAGCCCACCGAAGGCTACCTCCGGCCTTGCCGGAGGTCAGTGGGGGCCCCATCAACAGCCAGAATGCTCGTGCATTTCGATCTGTGTGAATCTGTGAAATCTATGGATTCATCTGTTTTGTTTTTATCCGCGCCATCTGCGCCATCTGCGGTTTCAAATTCAGTTTCCTGCCCTTCCTCCCACCCCGAGCCGCAACCATGAAGCGCCGCGCCTTCCTCGCGGTCACGGCCGCCTCGGCACTCCCCCTGGCCTGCCGCCGGAAGCCCGAATTCCCCTTCTCCGGCGAACTCGTCGGCCCGGATCTCCCTCTGGGCCACTGGCTGCGCGGGGGCATTTTCCCCGATCCGCAACACTTCGAGCCGATCTCCGTGCTCATCGTGGGCGGCGGCGTGGCCGGGCTCAGCGCCGCCTGGCGGCTCGCGGGCGCGGGCCTGGACGACTTCCGCGTGCTGGAACTGGAACCGGAGCCTGGCGGCACCTCCCGTTCCAGCCGCAACCATGTGAGTGCCTTCCCTTGGGCCGCGCACTACCTCCCCATCCCGGACAAAGGCAACCACGCTGTGTTGCGGCTGTTGAAGGAATGCGGGGTGCTGGAGGGCTTCGACGCGAAGGGCGATCCCCTCTTCGCGGAAGAGGCCATGGTGCGTGCTCCGGAGGAGCGCATCTTCGCCTACGGGCAGTGGTGGGAGGGCCTGTACCTGCGGCCCGGGGCCAGCCTGGAGGACGAGCGCCAGTACCATACCTTCTTCAGTGAGGTGGATCACTGGGCCGAGTTCAAGGATGCCCAGGGCCGCCCCGCCTTCAGCATCCCGCGCTCCCGTTGCTCGAATGCTCCAGAAGCTCGTGCCCTGGATGACCTCTCCTTCGCCGCCTGGCTGGACGCGCGCGGCCTCAGCTCGCCCCGCCTGCGCTGGCTGCTGGATTACGCCTGCCGGGACGACTATGGCTCCCGCCTGGAGACCACCAGCGCCTGGGCGGGCCTCTTCTACTTCGCGGCCCGCAAACAGGGCCCCGGTGAGGATTCGCGCCCCCTGCTGACCTGGCCCCAGGGCAACGGGTTCCTCATCGATCATCTGCGCAAGGCCTGCGGCGCCCGGCTGCGCTGCGGCGTCATGGCCACCTCCATCCGTGAGGACAAGGATGGCCTGCTCGTTTCGGCCTGGGACGCATCGAATCAGCGCCGCATCGGCTGGCGGGCCAAGCGGGTGATCTTCGCGGGTCCGCAACACGTGGCCCGGCACGTCGTTGATGGCCTCGGCGCAGCGCGCCCCGCCATGGCCCGCATCCACAACGCGCCCTGGCTGGTGGCCAACCTCACGCTCCGGGCCCGCCCCAAGGAATCCAGCTTCCCCCTGGCCTGGGACAACGTGCTGTGTGACAGCGAAGCTCTGGGCTACGTGGTGGCCACCCATCAGAGCCTGCGGGACCACGGACCCACCGTATGGACCTGGTACCGGCCCTTCGCCGGGCCCGATTGCGAGGCCGAACGGGCGCGGCTGCGGGCCCTGGATTGGCCGACTTGCGCACGGATGGTGATGGACGACCTGCGTCCGGTCCATCCTGACCTGGAGGGCCTGGTGGCGCGCCTGGATATCATGCGCTGGGGCCACGCCATGGTGCGTCCAGAGCCCGGCCTGCTATGGAATGAGGACTTCCTCGCGTTGGCAAAACCCTTCGGCGGGGTCCATTTCGCCCACACGGAACTCAGCGGGCTGGCCCTGTTCGAGGAGGCCCAGGATCATGGCCTCCGCGCCGCCGAGGAAGTGCTAGCGGCCCTGGGTCGCCGCAGGGAGAGCTGGCGCTGACCACTCCTGCCGCCGTTCCTCCAAGGTGGCCTCACCCTTCGCCGGCACCCGCACGATCCACAGGCGGTCGTAGGTATCGAGGGACCAGTAGGGCACGGGCCCCTTCACGCCCAGGCCCCGGGCCAGTTTCTTCATCAGGTCGTGGTGCCAGCAGACGAGCACCGTGTGCCCGCGATGGTCGCGGAGGATCTCGGCAGCCAGCGCCTCGCTGCCACCCTTGGCGCGCACCGCGGGCGCCATCCCGAGCCTGGCGGCCAACGGAGCCAGGGTTTGTTGCGTGCGCTGCAGGTCGGAGGTGTAGAGCGCGGCGGGATGGAAATCCAGCAGCAGCGGCACCAGGCCTTGAGCCCGGCGCAACCCGGCCTCCGCCAGGGGCGAGTCACCCTCGAAAAAGGACTGGCGCTCCGCATGGCGGAGCAGCACCACGGTCGTGTCCTGGGCCCCGAGGCCCATCCCGAAGATGAGCAGGCAGGCGAGAATGCTGCCTAGGCGAAGGCGGAAGACAGGCATGGGAACTCCAGGCTCCAGCTTGGCAGCAGCGGAATCAGCCTGTGATGCCCGGCACATACTCCACCTCCCGGTCGGAGGACTCCGCCGCCGGCACCCCTCTGTTTTTTCTTAGGTTCTCCAGCCTGGGTGGAAGACGGCGAATTCAACTCTGTCCTAACATCATTCATTGTTTTCTTTATGAATCGTTTGGAATGTCTTTATTTCGCTTGACGCTCTCACCCCGCGGGCGTGCCATGAGCCCCACACCCCACTCAAGGTTGATTCCACCTATCCAGAGAAATGATCCATGTCCACGGCCGAGGTACCCCCTCCCATGAGCCCCCCGGCGGCAGCCTCACCGGCCCCGTTCGAATCCCGCCTCGCTTGCCTGGCTGAGGCGGTGGCGCGTCTGGAAACCCGGGTGGCAGCCCTGGAAACCACCGCCCCTGCTCGGCTCGGCTCTCTCGCATCCGGTGCGCCGACAGTCTCTCTGCCCCCCGCCACCCTTCCCAGCCCGGTCCGCATCATGGGGCTCATCGGGCGGGTCTGCCTCATTCTGGGCGGAGCCACCTTCATCCGGGCCCTGGTCGATGCCGGTACGATCCACCGCGGCTGGGGCGTGGCGTTGGGCCTGGGTTACGCCATCACCTGGGCCCTCCTCGCGGTGCGCGCCAAGTCCCCGCTGGAGGCGGCCTTCCATGCCCTGGCCTCCATCCTGATCACCTACCCGCTGATCGTGGAATCCACGGCCCGATTCGGCATCCTCACCCCGGGCCTGGCGGCCTTCCTCCTCCTGGCCATCACGTGCCTGCACGGCGCCGTGGCCTGGCGGCGGGACCTCCAGCCCATCATCTGGACCGCCCTGCTCGCCTCCGTGGGATCGGGTTTCGTTTTGATGGCGGCCCGCCAAGCCATCGAGCCCTTCCTGGGCATGTTTCTCCTGCTGGGTGGCGGGGCCCTCTGGCTCACCTACGGACGCCGCTGGCACGGCCTGCGGTGGCCCACCGCCCTCGCGGCCGATCTCGGCGTGCTGATCCTCACGTCGCTCGCCGTGTGGCCAGGGGGAGCGCCGGAGGCCTATCGCGGGATTTCTCCCCAACGGGCCATGGGCTTCGCCCTGGCCCTGGCCCTGGTCTACCTCGGCAGTTTCGCCGTGCGGATGCTCCAGCGGCGGCGCGTGGTGAACGTCTTCGAGATCGTTCAGACCACCCTGGTCCTGCTCGTGGGCTTCGGGGGAGCACTCCGCGTGGCGCTCGCATCAGGAACGGGGGTCGGCCTGCTGGGCGCGGGCGTCTCCCTGGCGGGCGTGGGTTGCTACGCCGCCGCCGTGCCCTTTGCGGAGGACCAGGAGGAGACGCGGGCGAACTTCAACTTCTTCACCTTCCTCGCCCTCGTCTTCCTCCTGCTGGGCGGCCCGCTCGTGCTCCCCCATGCCACCTTCGCCCCCTTCAGCGGCGCACTGGGGCTGGGCGCGATGCTGGTGGGGCTCCGCCTGAGACGGACCATCCTCATCCTCCAGAGCGGCCTCTACCTCGGCGCTGCCGCGGTGGCATCGGGTCTGGCCATGGGGTCCCTCCGCGCCTTCCTGGCTCCCACCGGACCCGTAGCTCCCCTCACGCTGAGCGGCCTGCTCTCCCTGGCTTCCGTGGCTGCCACCCTCGCCTTGTTCCTGCTGCGCCGCCCGTCCGATTCCGTCACGGTCCGGGTCCGACCCGTGATCCTGGCCCTGGGGGCCATGACCGCGGCGGGTTTCGGCGCGTGGGTGATCTGGGGATGCTGCGGCATCTTCACCCCCAGGGCTGCGGATGCGGGCCTGCTGGCCGCGGTCCGCACCGGGGTGCTGTCGGCCCTCGCCATCGCCCTGGCCTGGGCTGGCAAGCGGCTTCCGATCCTGGACCTGCGCTGGCTGGTCTATCCCCTGCTGATCGTCACCGCCCTGAAATTCCTGTTCGAGGATGTGGCCGTGGGGCGCCCACTGACCCTCTTCCTTGGGTTCATGTGCTTCGGAACCACCCTGATCCTTGCTCCCCGGCTGTTAAAAAAAGCCGGCCCGCAAGATGGCCACGGGGATCATCGCTCATCCATGCCGGAGGTGAATTCATGACGATCCGCCCCATTCTGTTCACGAGCCTGACGCTGCTCCTCCTGGGGTTGCCGGCCAGCGCCAACCCGCCCGGCGTCAAGGCTGAGCCCCCTGCCCAGGAAGGCATCCAGGTGCCCAAGCCGCCGTTCACCGAAGGCATCTTCCCATGCACGTCCTGCCATGACGGCAAGTCCATGAAGCTCAACACCCAGCGCCGGCCCTTGAAGGACATGCACGATGACATCGTCCTTCAGCATGGCCCCGAGAGCCGGTGGTGCCTGGATTGCCACGATCCCAAGGACCGGGACCGCCTGCACCTGGCCAGCGGGGAGCCCGTTGAGTTCACCACGTCCTACCAGCTCTGCGGGCAGTGCCATGGCGACAAGCTGCGCGACTGGCGTGAGGGTATCCACGGCAAGCGGACCGGAAGCTGGAATGGTCCGAAGCAGTACCTGCTCTGTGTCAATTGCCACAACCCCCATTCCCCGCGCTTCAAGTCCTTGAAACCCATGGCGCCACCCATGCGCCCCGGGGAGATCCAAGTCAGGAAAGGGAGTGCCCGATGACCGACCGCAAACCCACCTGTTCCCCGGAAGGCTGTGACAGCCGCTCCGGCAGCGGCGGCAACCGCCGTGAATTCCTGGGTACCGCCGTTGCCGCCGTGGCGATGGCCCTCACGGGCTGCGGAAAGCTCAGCAAAGAGGAGTTCCTCCAGCACAACTTCCAGGAGCTTTCAAAAGACGAAGTGCGCTCCGTCATCGCCCGCCTCGAAAAGGAATACAAGGCGAAGTACGGCAAAGACGTGAAGGTTGCCACCACGCCGCCCCTTCCCGGCGTGATCTTCGGCTACGCGCTGGATCTCAGCCGCTGCATCGGCTGCCGCCGCTGCGTGCATGCCTGCGTGAAGGAGAACAACCAGTCGCGGGATCCCGAAGTGCAGTGGATCCGCGTCCTCGAGCTGGACAAGGAGGAGGGCGTCAACCTTCAGCATGCGGAGCAGTACTACAACCCCGAAGAGGTCCCCCGCGAAGGCCACTTCTACATGCCGGTGCAGTGCCAGCAGTGCAAGAAACCGCCCTGTGTGAAGGTCTGCCCCGTGGGCGCCACCTGGCGCGAGAAGGACGGCATCACCGTGGTGGACTACAACTGGTGCATCGGCTGCCGCTACTGCATGGCCGCCTGCCCCTACGGTGCCCGCCACTTCAACTGGGGCGAACCCCATCTGACCGCGGACGAGGTCAATCCCGACACCCACTATTTCGGGAACCGCCCAAGGCCCAAGGGCGTGGTGGAAAAGTGCACCTTCTGCATCCAGCGCACCCGCAAGGGCCTCTACCCGGCCTGCGTCGAGATCTGCCCCACGGGCTCCCGCAAGTTCGGCAACCTGCTCGACAAGACCAGCGAGATCCGATACATCCTCGAAAACAAGCGCGTCTTCAAGCTCAAAGAAGAACTGAACACCCAACCCAACTTCTTCTACTTCTACGGGGTCTGAGGCCATGCTCACGCTGCGAACCTTCGGACAGTTCATCACCGACACGCTCGGCATCATGACCAAGGGCAGTCGCTTGTACTACGCCTGGATCGGTTTCCTGCTGCTCCTCATCGGCATGGGCGCCATCGCCTACGTCGGCCAGCTGAACCACGGCCTCCTCGTCACCAATATGCGGGACCAGGTCTCGTGGGGTTTCTACATCGGCAACTTCACCTTCCTGGTGGGTGTGGCCGCCGCGGCCATCATGCTCGTCATCCCCGCCTACATCTATGACTGGGAGCCCATCAAGGAGATCACCATCCTGGGCGAGATGCTGGCCATCAGCGCCCTGGTCATGTGCCTCGGCTTCGTGATGGTGGACATCGGCCGGCCCGACCGCTTCTGGCACATCATGCCGCTGGTGGGCCGCCTGAACTGGCCCCAGTCCATGCTGGCCTGGGATGTGATCGTGCTGAACCTCTATCTTCTACTGAACTGGTTCGTGGTCACCTACCTGCTCTTCTGCGCCTATACCGAACGGCACTACGTGAAGAAGCTCGTGTTGCCCCTGGTGCTGCTGTCCATCCCCATGGCCGTGAGCATCCACACCGTCACGGCCTACCTCTACAACGGCCTGGCGGCACGCCCGTTCTGGAATTCCGCCATCCTCGCGCCGCGCTTCCTGGCCTCGGCCTTCTGTTCAGGCCCCGCGATCCTGCTCATCCTGCTGCAGGTGCTCCGCAAGACGACCAAGCTCAGCATCAAGGACGAGGCCATCTTCAAGATCGCGGAACTCATGGCCTACACCATGGGCTTCAATCTGTTCCTGACCGCCGCCGAGGCCTTCAAGGAGCTCTATTCCGGCACCGAGCACATGGTGTATTTCCAGTACCTGCTGTTCGGCCTCAAGGGCCACAATACGCTGGTGCCCTACGCGTGGGCGTCCATCATCTTCGGGTTTGTGGCCTTCATACTCTTCCTCGTACCCCGCACGCGGACCAACTGGGTGACGCTCAACATAGGCTGTGTGCTGATCTACGCGAGCGTCTACATCGAGAAGGGCATGGGCCTCATCATTCCTGGCCTCACCCCGGATGCGCTGGGGGAGATCTTCGTCTACACCCCCTCCTTCACCGAAATTACAGTCGCCGCCGGCATCTTCGCCATCGGCTTCCTGGTCTTCACCCTCATGCTGAAGGCCGCCGTGCCCATGATGCTGGGGGAGTTCACCCTTTCGAAGGGGCGGAAGGCCGCCAGCGAACCTGAGGCCGGGCCCATCAAGGCCTGATACAGATTTGCATTCAAAGGATAAGGAACACCACCAAGACACCAAGAACCGCAAAAGCCTGTACCTAGGCACTTCTTGGTGGTCTTGGTGTCTTGGTGGTGAATAATCATTTCCTGTTGGTTTGCATGCTGGTTGGTATCGGCGAGTGTATTCACCAGCGTTCTTGATCCGACTCAGGTGCCAGGGACCAGGGGTCCGATGCCACTCCGTTGATGGTGGCGCCGCTCTGCATCACCTGCTTCGTGTTGGCCAGGAAGGCGTGAGGGAAGATGGGGGCAGGCTCGCTGGCAGCGTCAAGCCGGGCGAGCTGTTCCGGGGAGAGTTCCAGCTCCAGGGACTGCAGGTTTCCGTCGAGCTGGGCCCATGTCCGGGCGCCCAGGATGGGACTGGTCACGCCGGGCCGCGCCAGCACCCACGCCAGGGCCACCTGCGCCACGCCAGTACCGAGTTCGGCCGCCACGGATTCCGCCGCCTCGATGATGGCGTAGTTCCGGTCGGTGAGGCTTTTCGATACGCCGGGCAGGTGGCGGCCTTCGCCTTGAGGCTGCTTGTTTCGGCCGTACTTTCCACTGAGCAGGCCGCCGCGCAGGGGCGACCAGGGCGTGACTCCGAGGCCAGTCGCCTGGGCCATCGGCACCAGGTCGTGCTCCACCGTGCGCTCGATGAGCGAGTATTCGACCTGCAGCGCCACGAAGGGTGACCAGCCCCGGAAGATGGCCTCGCCCTGGCCCTGCACCACCTTCCAGGCCGGCGTGTCCGAGACGCCGAGGTACCGGACCTTGCCCGCCCGAACCAGGTCATCCAGGGTGCGCATGGTTTCGTCGATGGGCGTATGGGGATCGTGAAAGTGCATCCAGTAGAGGTCCACGCAGTCCGTACGAAGGCGGCGGAGACTCTGCTCCAGTTGCTGCTGGATGGCCTTCCGCCCCGCCCCGCCCGCGTTGGGATCCCCCTGATACAGACTGCCGCAGAACTTGGTGGCCAGCACCACGCGGTCCCGCCCGCCCCGCTCGGCGAAGTGGTCGCCAAGTATCGTTTCACTGTGGCCCTTCGTATAGATGTTGGCCGTGTCGATGAAGTTGCCGCCGGCCTCGAGATAGTGATCGAGCATGGCCCGGCTCTCCGGCACATCGGCGCCCCAGCCCCAGTCGGTGCCGAAGGTCATGGTGCCCAGGCAGAGTGGGCTGACGCGCAGGCCAGAGCGGCCAAGGGTGCGGTAGTCGGTGAGTTTCATGGCGGCCTCCGAGGACTAGGGTCTGTTTTCAAAGTGGATACGAGCCACACCCCACTTTGAAAACAGACCCGGGGGCCCCCAGCCTACACCGCCGCTCAGATCCCCGGGTCCTCGTCGTGGCCCTGGTCCGGATTCGCGGTGCCGATCGCGC
Source organism: Holophagaceae bacterium (assembly GCA_025355915.1). GTDB lineage: Bacteria > Acidobacteriota > Holophagae > Holophagales > Holophagaceae > Geothrix. The sequence goes on along the minus strand of JANXYT010000187.1, from coordinate 3,380 downwards.
GGAAGCGCTCCAGATTTGCCAGAAAGAGCTCGACCATGTGGGGATCGAAGTGGATGCCGCTCCCCTTCCGGATCAATTCCACCACCCGGACTTCCGGCCAGGCTTCTTTGTAATGGCGGCGGTTGATCAGGGCGTCGTAGACGTCCACCAGCGCGGTGACCCGGGCCTCCAGATGAATGGCTTCACCCTTCAGGCCCCTGGGATAGCCGGTCCCATCCCATTTCTCATGGTGACCAAGGGCGATGCGGGCACCCATCTGGATAAACGGCACCGTGGAACCCTTGAGGATGGTGGCTCCCATGGTCGTGTGGTGTTTCATGGTCACCCACTCTTCCTCGGTGAGGGCACCTGGCTTCTGGAGGATCGCGTCCGGCACGCCAATCTTCCCGATGTCGTGCATGGGCGCCGCGGACTGGATGGTGTCCACGCCCTGTGCGTCCCACCCCAGGAGGCGGGCCATCTCCGCGGCGTAGAGGCCAATGCGGCGCACATGCATGCCGGTCTCGTGGTCGCGGTGTTCACTGGCGGAGATGAGCCGGAGGGCGATCTCTTCGCGCGAGTCGCGGATCTCCAGCGTCTGCTCGCGCACCTTCTGCGCCAGCTGGGCCTCGCGGTCCCGGAAGGCGATCTCCAACATCCGCCTTCGCAGGGCCCCGTTCACCTGCACCAGAATCTCCCGGGGCTGGTAGGGCTTCAGCACGTACCCGAAAGCCCCCTGTTGCAGGCACTCGATGGCCGTTTCCGCATCCTCCATGGAACTCACCATGATCACTGAGGTATCCGGGATGCGTGGCTGAATGGCCTTGACGAGATCCAGCCCAGAGGCTCCGGGCATCTGGATGTCGCAGAGAACCAGATCAATGGCGTCCTCGTTCAGCACCGCCAGAGCGCTCGGAACATCCTCGGCGTCGCGGACCCGATAGCCGGCCTTGGCGAGAATGCGCTGAAGCGAGAGGCGCACGATGGCCAGGTCATCCACGATGAGGATGCAAACCTGCTGCGGCACCACCTGGATTTCGTCGGCCATGGCCTCTCCGGATGCCTCCTCAACGACGCCTCTGCTGAAGGACTGTATTTCCGCATCATCGCACAGGCAGAAAAAACCTGGAAAGCCTGCCCATCAGGATTCTTTGCCGATATTCATGGAATCAGGATTTATCGGGCCCATTCCAGCGAGTCCCGCTTGGCCGCATAGTGCGCACCGAGACCCAAGGCCATCGCCCGCTCGCAGAGGTCCAGCGCCGCATGGAAATCCCCTAGTTCGCTGTGGGCCTGGATGCCCCGTTCAAAGCAGGTGAGGCCCGCCAACATCCGCCGATACTCGTGCGCGAAAGCCGCCTCCAGATCTGGCAGATAGCCGAGTGCCTGATTCACTGATTCCACGCAGCCCTCCCATTGTCCGCATTGGGCCTGGGCCTCGGCGGAAAGATCATAGGCCACGGCCTTCACCGAGTTCGGCAGGCTGCCCTGGCTTTCGAAGGTGCGGCGCAGGTACTTCAGCGCGGATTCGGGACCACTGAAGGCCGCCTCGCGGTGTCCCGCCAGCAGATCCTCCAGGGTGTCCTTCACCGACTTGCGGACGGGTTCGTTGCGCTTGGCCATGGGTACCAATCTAGGAAAAGAATTTGAAACCGCAGATGTCGCAGATGAACGCAGATACATGCAACGAATCATCCTGTTTTCATCTGCGCAATCTGCGTCATCTGCGGTTAAAACTCATTCGTATTCAATGGTCGCAGGTGGCTTGGAGGTGATGTCGTAGACCACGCGGTTGATGCCCCGCACCTCGCGGACGATGCGCTGGGCGATGCGGTCGAGCAGTTCGTGGGGCAGCCGGGCCCAGTCGGCGGTCATGAAATCCTCGCTGGTCACGGCCCGCAACGCGCACATCCACTCGAAGGTGCGCTCATCGCCCATGATGCCGACGGTCTGCACGGGGAGTAGCACCGCGAAGGCCTGACTGGTGCGGCCATACCAGCCGCTCTCCCGCAGTTCCTGCAGGAAGATGGCGTCGGCATTCTGTAGGATGGTGGCGCGCTCCCGGGTGATGGCGCCGGGCAGGCGCACGGCCAAGCCGGGTCCCGGGAAGGGATGCCGCTGGTTCATCTCCTCGGGAAGGCCGAGCGCCAGGCCGGTGGCCCGCACCTCGTCCTTGAACAGCTCGCGAAGGGGCTCTACCAGCTTCAGTTTCATGCGCTCCGGCAGACCGCCCACGTTGTGGTGGGACTTCACCAGGATGGCCCCGCCGATGCCGCTGCTTTCGATCACGTCGGGATACGTAGTGCCCTGGCCCAGGAAATCCGCCTGCACCTTGCTGGCCTCGCGTTCGAAGACCTCGATGAACTTGCCGCCGATGATCTTTCGCTTCTGCTCAGGATCGGTGACCCCCGCCAGGGCGCCCAGGAATTCGTCCGAGGCGTCCACCCAGATCACCTTCAGCTCGAAGGGCGCGAAGTAGGCCTGCACCTGCTTCATTTCGTCCTTGCGCATGAGACCGTGATCCACGAAGACACAGGTCAGCTGGTCGCCGATGGCCCGGTGCAGCAGCAGGGCCGCCACGCTGGAATCCACGCCGCCGCTAAGACCCAGGACCACGGTGCCCGTCCCGACCTGCTCCCGGATGACCTTCACCTTCTCCTCGATGAAGTTGCCCGCGTTCCAGTCCAGCGCCATGTCGCAGCGCTTGAGGAAGTTCAGCAGCAGGGGCGTCCCCTGCGTGGTATGGGTGACCTCCGGATGGAACTGGAGGCAATAGATCCCCCGCTGGGGATCCTCCATGGCCGCCACGGGCACGCTGGGGGTCCTGGCCGTGACGATGAATCCCGCCGGGGCCACTTCCACATGATCGCCGTGGCTCATCCAGACCTGCTGCGCGTGGGGCAGGCCCTCGAAGAGCATGGAGCCCTCCGGCGAAGCCTGGATCTCGGCCTTGCCATACTCCCGGCTCGCGGAGCTGTGCAGTTGCCCGCCGAGGTTCCGCGCCAGGAGTTGCTGGCCGTAGCAGATGCCGAGGATGGGGACGCCGAGCTGCAGGATGGCCGGGTCCAGGTCCGGTGCGCCCGGCTCCAGCACCGAATTGGGCCCGCCGGACAGAATCACGCCCTTGAGGTCGGCCCCACCGATGTCCTTGGCCGTAACTCCGTTGCTGTAGACCAGACCGAAGGCCCCCAGTTCCCGCAGCCGCCGCGTGATGAGGCGCGTGTACTGGCTGCCGTAGTCGATGATCGCGATGCGTTCGTGGTGCATGAGAACCTCAATGGCATTTTTTAACCGCAGATGACGCAGATGTCACAGATGGATCCTGAATATCTGCGCCATCTGCGCCATCTGCGGTTTCACTTACAAAATCATTGCCACTGCGAGAAGTCCGCCACTCGGAG
>JANXYT010000185.1 GCA_025355915.1 Holophagaceae bacterium | reverse complement strand
CACCCTCATGCCCCAGACCTTCATCGAAGAGCCCATCACGCCCAAGGCGAAGAGCTTCATCGATGGCTACCACAAGACCTACAAGGTGGAGCGCATCCCCTCCCCCGTGGCCGCGGCCCAGGGCTACGACGCCGTCTACATCCTGGCCGCCGCCATCAAGCAGGCGGGCAGCACGGACACCCGCAAGGTCAAGGAGGCCCTGGAGGATCTGAAGGAGCCTGTGGTGGGCGTCATCGCCACCTGGAACCACCCCTACACCAAGTGGGATCCCGCGGACGTGACGACCCACGAGGCCTTCCGCCGCGAGCAGACCGTCATGGGCATGGTGAAGGACGGCCGTGTGGTTTTCGGCAACGATGCTGACCGCGAACGCCTCCGCAAGTCTGCGACCACGGCCACGCCAGCCAAGGTCAAGGCCAAGGGCAAGACCAAGTAGCTTTCGCACCCGCTAGCTGGGGGGCTTCGGCCCCCCGCTTTTTCTCTCACCTTTCATGACGGGTCGGATATGAACGCATCGATCATCGGACAGATGACTGTCAGCGGTGCGCTGATGGGGTTGGTCTATGCCCTCATTGCCTATGGCTTCCAGCTCACCTACGCCACCAGCAAGAGCATCAACTTCGGCCAGGGCGAGCTGGTGATGGTCTCGGCTTTCTTCAGCCTCACCCTCATGAACCTGGGCGTCCCTTACTGGTTAATGATTCCGGGCGGCCTCCTCTTCGGCGCACTGCTCGGCCTGATCGTCGAGCGAGCCGGGGTGCGGCTCGCGCTCGAGCAGAAGAGCGAAGGCTGGATTCTGCTGAGCATCATCATCGGCCTCTTCTTCTTCTCCGCCGCCGAGAACATCTGGGGGCGCGATGATCGCCCCTTCCCCACGCCGATTTCCGCTGATCCCATCCATGTCCTGGGCGTGGATGTGACCCGTCTCGAACTATCCGTGGCCGTGGGCGTCCTCGCCATCATGGGTCTGGTCGAACTGTTCAAGCGCCGCACGCTGCTAGGCAAGGCCTTCGAGGCGGTGTCCGCGGATCGCGATGCGGCGGAGCTCATGGGCATCTCCGCCACCCGCACTGTCATGCTTTCCTACGGGCTGTCGGGCGCCGTGGCGGCCTTGGCGGGCATCCTGGTATCGCCCATCACCACCGTGGGACCCACCATGGCCTCGGCCCTCATCCTCAAGGCCTTCGCCGTGGCCGTGGTCGCGGGCCTGGACTCGGGTTTTGGCGTGGTGCTGGTGGGCATGTTCCTGGGCGCGCTGGAGAGCCTCGCCAGTTTCTATCTGGGCAGCGGCTGGCGCGAAGCGCCTGGCCTGGTGCTGCTCATTCTCGCCCTGGCCATGCGTCCCACGGGCGTGTTCGGCAAAGCCACGATCCGGAAGGTGTGAGATGAAGAGAATCTTGCTCCTCCGCGGCGCCGAACTGATCGTCTTCGCCTTCCTTGCCACCATCCCCTTGCTGGTGGTGAATCCCTACGCCCTGGGCCTGCTCACCCTGCTGGCCATCTACGGCATCCTGCTCATCGGGCTGGACGTCACCGTGGGCTACGTGGGCCAGGTGAACCTCGCCCACGTGGCCTTCCTGGGCCTGGGCGCCTACGCAGCGGGTCTGGTGGTCACCAAGCTGGGGCTGGGCATGGCCCCGGCGCTGCTGGCGGCGATGGCGGTTGGATTGCTGTTGGGCGGCCTCCTGGCCCTGCCCGCCCTGCGGCTCGAGGGGCCTCAGTTCGCCCTCGCGACCCTCAGCTTCGCGGCCCTCAGCACCACGGCGCTCAACGAGTTGGAGAGCCTCACGGGCGGCGCCCAGGGCCTGAGCCTCGCCCGGCCGCCCATCCTGGGCCATGTGCTGACGCCCCCCCTCTTCTACTGGCTCTGCATGGCGTTGCTGGCCCTGGTCTGGATGCTCATGCGCAACCTGCTGGCCTCGCAATGGGGCCGGGCCTTCGAGGCCCTCCGCGACAGCCCCATCGCCACGGACGCCATGGGCGTGGGCACCTACCGCCACAAGGTCGCGGCTTTCGCCCTGGGCTCGGGCCTGGGCGGCCTGGCGGGCGGACTCTACGCCTTCAACTTCCAGTACCTTCAGCCCCAAAGCTTCACCTATGACCTGATGATCATCCTGCTGCTGGGCGTGGTTCTCGGGGGCCGCAAAAGCCTCTGGGGAGCCTTCGTCGGCGCCACGGTCATCGTCCTGCTGCCCAACCTGCTGTCGAACCGCCTGCTCTTCCAGGTCTTCTCCGGGCTGGGCTTCGCCGGGGCCCTGGCCGCCGGCGTGCGTGGCCTCGTCAAGAAGACCACACGGCCCTTCCAGGCCATGGCCCCCGTGGCCGCCATGGGCCTGCTGGTGGTCGGTGGCCTGTTCGTGGAAAACACCGAGGATTGGCGCAAGGCCATCTTCGCGTTGATGCTCTTCTCGGTGGTGGTGGGCCTGCCCGAGGGCATCATGGGCTTCCTGGCTTCCTTTCTGGCAAAGCTCTTTCGCGTGCCCCATGCCCCTCTGCCAGAGCCCGCGGACATCGAGGCCATCTTGCCCCCGCGCGCCACCGACGGTTCGCCCCTGCTCGTGCTGGATGACCTCAAGCGCTACTTCGGAGGCGTGAAGGCCGTGGACGGGCTCTCCATGACCATCCGCTCCGGGGCCATCCACGGTCTCATCGGACCCAACGGGTCGGGAAAAAGCACCGTGGTGAACGTCATCTCCGGCCTCTACACGCCAAGTTCCGGGCGGATGCTGCTGCGGGGTGCGGTGCTGCCCACGGGCAGCCTGTTCCAGGTGGCCCAGTCCGGCGTGGCGCGCACCTTCCAGAACCTGCAGCTCTTCGGCGAGCTCACGGCCCTCGAGAACGTCATGGTGGCCCTGAAGGGCGTCTACCGCAGCCCCCTGCCCCTGGTGCTGCTGGGCCTGGCGCGGCTGGAAGAACGCCGGGCCCAGGCCGACGCGCTCTGCTTGCTCGACCGCATCGGATTGAAGGACCAGGCCCGTACCAAGGCCAAGGACCTCACCTACGGCGCCCAGCGCTTTCTGGAGATCGCCCGCGCCCTGGCCCGCAAGCCTGACTTGCTCATCCTGGATGAGCCCGCCGCAGGCCTGGCTCATCCGGACGTGGTCCAGCTGATCGAAATCATCAAACGGGTCCACCGGCGCGGCATCAGCATTCTCCTCATCGAACACCACATGGATGTCGTCAGCGAGCTATGCGATGTCGTGACCGTGCTGGACGGCGGCAAGGTCATCGCCGAAGGCACACCCGACGAAGTGAAGCGACACCCGAAAGTGGTGGAGGCCTACCTGGGCCAGCCTCCCCAACCTGACCTTTCCGGCGGCGCTGCGCCGCTGCCCGCGTGAAGGAGGCATCCATGCTGCAAGTGGAGGATCTCCATGCGGGCTACGGCGCCAGTGAGGTGCTGACGGGCACCACCCTCACCGTGAAACAGGGCACCCTGGTGGCACTCATCGGCGCCAATGGCGCGGGCAAGACCACCACCATGCGCGCCATCTCCGGCGGCCTGAAACCCAGCTCCGGCAAAGTGGTGCTCGACGGCCAGGAAGTGCAGGGCCTCGACGCCTCGCGCATCGCCCGCCTCGGGCTGGCGCACTCGCCCGAAGGGCGCAAGGTCTTCGGGCCTCTGTCCGTGGAGGACAATCTGCTCCTGGGCGCGTATTCCAGACTGCCCCGATTTTTTGGCTTCCAGGCCAAGGCCCAGGCGGACCTGGACCGCGTCTACGAGCTGTTCCCCAAATTGCGGGATCGGACCAAGCAGGCCGCGGGCACCCTTTCGGGCGGCGAGCAGCAGATGCTGGCCATCGGCCGCGCCCTCATGGCCCGGCCCAAGGTCATGCTGCTGGACGAGCCCTCCATGGGCCTCGCCCCCGTCATCGTGCAAGAGGTCTTCCGTACCATCCGCCGCCTGAAGGAGGAAGGCATCACCCTCCTCCTGGTCGAACAGTTCGCCAAGAGCGCCCTCGAAGTCGCCGACTACGCCTACGTCATGGAACGCGGCCGCATCGCCGTGGAGGGCACCCCCGCCGAACTGAGCCGCAATGAACGCGTGATCGCCGCCTACCTCGGCTGAGCAGGCTTGGCTGCCAGGCCGGACTTGCGATAGGATGGACCCCTGCCGCGGGCGTAGTTCAGTGGTAGAACGCAAGCTTCCCAAGCTTGATGTCGTCGGTTCAATCCCGATCGCCCGCTCCACCATGAAAAGCCCCGTCACCATTAGGTTTCGGGGCTTTCTTATTGGTCTATTTTTGATGATTCAGAGGTGAACGTGATGGGTTGTAAGTGTTGATAATCGCCGTTGATTTTCGAGCGCAGCCCCCCTGGAGTCCCCCAGGTTAGGGAGACCGACGCGGGTGGGTGTCATCGCGTCGGGGGTGCGCATCGTCACGGCGGGGATGCGCATCGGCTAGGTGGTTGCCCATCTCCTCGCGCCAGTGCTCGGCATGCTTGGCAATGCTGTCTTCCAGGCGGTCGATCTCGCGCAGGTGCTCGACTTTCGTCACATAGTTTTCGGCCATCCAGGTGCGCAGCTTGCCAACCTCGAGGGCAAGACTGTCCACCGTGGCGGCCAAGCGGTCGCGGCTTTGAAAATCGCGCCGCAGCAGAAACCAGGCGAGGACCACCAGGGCCCCGATGGTGGCCCAATCGAAGGTACTCAGGACGATATGCGGGTCCATCTGCACCCCTCAGAATCGGTAGGCGGCGATGACACCGGCCTGGTTGTTGAGGTAGAGCGCCCCGACTTCGATGGGTCCCCAACTGCGTGTGGCGTAGGCGCCGAGGTGCCGGGTGCCGTTGGGCTCCATGCTGATGATCACACCAGCGGATCGGAGACGAAAGCGAGGGGTGAGATCGATGGCCCGCTGCAGGTTCCCGGCGCGTTCGGCCTGGGCATCTGCACGGGCATCGGCGGCCTCGAGGGCGCGATCAGTGGCGGCCTGCTGCTGGCGCTGGGCTGCGGATTGCTCCGCCTGGGCGCGGGTCAAATCATCGAGGGTGGTCATGCGGGCCGTGAGGCTGGGTACCCGCAGGGCCTCACGGCCCCAAGCCAGGGTGGTGCGACCGTCGGAGAGGGTCAGGGTGATGGGCAAGGGATCGTCGCGGATCTGAGGCTGCAGGCCCAGGCTTTGAAGCCCGGCCATCACCAGGGCTGCGCTGGCATCAGGGGGCACGGGCTGGGCGGGCCCGGTCCTGGGGTGCTGGGCCAGCTGCGCCTGCAGGCGGGCCACGTCCTGGTCGCGGGCCCTGACCAGCTGCCAAGCGGTGGCACAGTCGGTCTTTGCCGTCGTCTCGGATTGCTGTGTGGTGTGGATCACTCCCTCCAACACGGCGGCCTGGTGGATCGCTGCGGCCCGGCCCCGGGCCTGGATGACACCGTAGACGCCCCCACTCACCGCGGCCAACACCAGAGCACCAAGAAGGAGGGCGGCCTTCGTGGTGCCGGTCATGACGCGAGTTCAGATATTCGGCGCGGACAGGTGGTGGATTTACTCATGAGGGTTCTCCTTGAGATGTCTGGTCTCTGTTCCCCAAGGCGATCTCCTTGGCGTTGACGTGGGCGGACTTCTGGACATTGCTGGCGAAAGCAAGAACGTTGACCCACAGGGCACCGACGGCGGTCCAGTAGATGCCATCCGCGATGTGAAGGAAGACGTACACGGACACGCCCCCCAGGGTGGTGAGGACAGCGCAGTAGATGGAGGCCAGGCCCGCCCACAGCCAGACAACCTTGGTGCTGGAGACACCCTCCCCCGCGGTGGAGGACTGGGCCTCGCGCAGGAAGGCGGCCAGGCGCTCAGGCATGCGGCGCGGTCCAGATGCCGAACAAGGGGTAGGTCCGCCTGCCGTTGACATCGGCATCCAGCCGCAGCTCGTGGCGGGGGATGAAGTTGTGCCGGGCGGTGGGCAGGCCGAAGTGGAGGCAGCCGCGCTCGATGATGAGCTGGTCAACATCGAGCATGAAGGTGGGGTGATTGCGAAGCACATCCCAGGCGGCTCGTAGCTCGAAGAGATCAGGATCGGGCTGGAAGTCCATGGCCAGGGCTTCCATGTGGGCGCTGAATTCGGAGCCGCCGCAGGCATTGTTCTCGGCGAGGCAGCGATAGCCGCGGATCCCGAGGAGGCGGCAATCTTGCTTGGCATGGGCCGAGAGAATGGCACGGGCCTCTTCGCCCTTCATGGCCGTGCGCATGAGGTTGCCGGCCAAGGCTTGGGGGCAGTCGTTGTCCAGCCCATGGTGGCTGTCGGTCATCTCCTCGACCGTGACGTGGTCCGTGAGCGGCGTGCGCGTCATGGCTGCATCAAGGCGGGGTGGCCTTTGCTTAATCGCGCGGGCGCGTAGGCGGTCGGTGATGCTGACTTTGCCCCTGGTTGCATGTGAGCCTCCCCAACCCATGGTCGGGCGCGGGCTTATCGGGGTGTCCTCATTGGATGAGGACAGGGCTTTCGTCACCCACCTAGGTGAGCCAGGCGCTGAGGACAGCACGATGAGGCGGCACTTTGGACCGTCCACAACCGCATCGAGGCCGGGATGCCCCTTTTCACGCTCCCTTGCACACCAGCTGCACAAGCCCTTCCGCCAGCCCCTGCGGTGTCCACCCCTTGACCTCATGATCCAGCCCCAGGGTGAGCGCCGCGAACTCGGCACACTCCCAGCCCGCATGGTCGCCTCGCTCCCCCAGTGCGGCGCGGATGGCGTCTTTGACTGAGTAGGTATCTCCGAGGTGGCGGAGGGCCATGGGCAGATTGAGCGTCCGACCGGTCGGGATCAGGGTCACCCCATCCCCCTCCCGGTTACGCAGGGCATGGACGGACACCCCGCCAGATGCCCGCGCCTCGATTACCAGGGCCTCGCCCTCACAGACCCAGAGGACGCCACAGTGAGCCCAGGCGCTGCGTGTCCAGGTGCGGATGAGCCAAGCGAAAGGGCCGTGGCCACGAAAGAGGACGAGGTCGCCAGTCTGCATCTAAATACCCATGATGGCGGTTTTGGGCGTGGCGACGATCCAATCACGCTGGGCTTCCCACGTGTCCTGGGCAATGAGACCTGCGGAGATGAGGTTGGCACGGTAGATCGCGCCATAGTTCCCGGCAGGGACGACGACCGCCTGGAGGCCCGTGGCTGCGATTGCTGCGGAATCCCAGGATGCCTCTGCCTCGGCTTGGGTGCTGGTGGGGTTCGTCTTCACAAAATCGACAGATGCAGACTTCCCGGCGAAGCGCTCCAGGCGGAGCAGCTGATCGACCTTGGAGTATTCCCCGATTGTGTCTAGGCCATTTAGCGAGGCGACCACCGGGGCTTTTTCGGCGGCATTGGCCACCTGAAGCGCCGCGATGGCGAGGCCAGCCTTGTCCACCAGAGTCTTGGCCTGGGTGAGTGCGAGTTCCTTGCCGTTGAGTAGGGCGAGAGTTTGAAGGGTGTCAGCCATGGTAGCTCCTATTGGATGTAGGTTTTGGCGTTGTGGGAGATGACGCCGAGCGTGAGGTAAGTGTGGACGCGGTTGACCGTGATCTTGACGACGGGTCCTGTCTGCTCTGGTTCGACTCCGACGACCTGCACACCAGTGGAGAGGAGATCGCCAGTGGTGAGGTTCTGGAGTTCGCACCAGTCGCCGGATTCCAGGAGGAATCGGTGGTTTCGTGCGAAACGTCCTGCTCTGACGTTGCTGAGGGTCAGCCACCAACGTTCGTTTTCAGCGGGTTCGGCGTGGGTCACCCGCTCGATGACCTCGCAGCCAGCCTCATCATCCCAGGCCACGACCAGGTCACCCACGCAGATTTCGCCCGCAGGTTTCTCGGTCCCATCGGCCATGAGCAGGGGCACATCCGGCGCGGGGCACGAGCCGCCACCGCCAGATCCGGTACCGGCACCTCCTGCTGGGGCGCCGGTAATTCCGGCGGGCCAGCTGGTCCCGTTGTCGGTGAGCGCGGTACCTATAGTCCAACCGGCACCCGCATAGTAGCAATGGGTGTCGCTGGAACCGGCAACACTGTAGAGCGTGACCTTGCAGGCCGGAACCCCGCCGATGTATGCTTCTGCAATGATCTGAGTGACTTCGGAGGCATTGCTGGGGTCGGAATCGCTGGCGGGCGCGGAATACAGCCGGTCAGGGACTCGGCATTTGTAGATACCACGGGGGACCAAAGTGGCGGTGGTACCAACCACCGACTGGCTGAAAAGTTCGATTTTGGCGTAGGAAAGACCGTCCAGGTTATCGGTGTAGGAGTTGGGGGCGATCTTTAGATCAAGGCGCCCCGTGTAGGGGATTACAGTCTGATACAAGGTGGGGGTCACCGTGACACGGGCGATGTTGGGCCGCCCCCCGTTGGTGCCCGGATTGTTGCTCCCGCGATACCAGCATCGGAAAAAACTGCCAGTCTGCCCGTTATCACCAATGGCACTCATGGCCCGCGCTGCTAGTCCACCCAACACGTACCCGCCCATCATCGTCGCGCTGGCGAAGTCTGCCTGGACCGTGGCGGTGCTCCCATCAGCAGCTTTCGCCGTGAACGCCGTGCCGCTGACCTTGTAGCCCAGGGTGGACTGCACCGAGGATGTTCCGTTCCAGTTGGCGGAGCGGATAACGTTTGCGGTGGCAAAATCGACTTCGAGGTGATTAGCTCTAACACCGCCATCCACGAGGAGGTTGCCATCGGTCATCCTTCGGATGATGAAATCTCCAAAATAGGCGAATTTTCCTGCCGCCTGTGACCAAGCGATAATCAGGGGGGTAAGGCCATAAAC
>JANXYT010000182.1 GCA_025355915.1 Holophagaceae bacterium | reverse complement strand
CTCGGGCGATCGCCCGAGGCTTGAATCCCAACTCCAGCTTCGCCTGGATCATTGCTCGTTCCTCGCAACTCAGATGTGCGTAGTGTTTTCCCATGCAAACATTCTTTCTGAAGAACGTTGCACTTGGACTTTGAGCGCGGCAGTTCTTTTAGCTTTTGCGGTGTTTATCGGTGTGTATCGGTGGTTCCAAGTTTTTGTTTTTTCTGCGCCATCTGCGTCATCTGCGGTTCGATTCTTTTTTGACGTTCATCCCTTTTTTTCGGGGGCGTCCGACTTGGGTTCCTCGACCTTGGGTGCTTCCACTTTGGGGGCATCCACCTTGGGCGCCTCGGCGGGCTTCACGACCTTGGGCTTGGGGGCTTCGACGGGCCGGGTGGCGGCCTGGTAGGCCTTCCAGGATTCCTCGGCCTTCCGGCGGAGCTCCTCAGCATGCTTCTTGTGGGCCTCGGCCTGCTTCTGGAAGCCGTCAGCCTGGCGCTTGGCCAGGTCCGCCTTCTTCTGGGCTGCGGCTTCGGCCCGCTTGTAGGCCGTCTGCCGCGCCTTCTCCTGGGCGGCCCGAACCTTCAGCTGGCGCGCCTCCTTGGCGAGCTTGTCGGCCTGGGCCCCCCGCTTGTCCAACTCCTCGGCCCGGCGAGTGGCGCGCGCGTGAGCCCGGTCCTGGGCGCTCTTTTCTGGCGCCTTGGTCTTCTCGGCGGCCTTGGCGGCGGTCGCCGCGGGCTTCGGGGTGGGCACGGGTTCCTGTGCCCCCAGGAGCAGGGGAAAGAGAAGGGTGCATGCGAGTCGCTTCATGGAGGTACTCCGGGGATGGGGAAGGATCCCCCATTGTGACCCCTCCCCCGGCTGGGCCTCCACTTTGATACGGGCACCCTCCCCTTGCGCCTTTGCGTTGAAGGTGTTTCTGTTCCTGACCCCGGCCTACTTGACGGACTTCGGGGTCCAGAAGGCGGGGTCGCTGGCCACGACGAAGGGCGCCGGGTAGCTCAGCTTGGGGTTGAAGGCAAAGAGCTGGTTCTCCACACTGTTCACCGTGTCGGCGAAGACCTTCTGCATGGTCTTGCGGCCATCTTCGCCCAGGGCCTCCTGGAAGGCCTTGTCACTGGCCTCCATGGCATCCATGTCCGCCAGGGACTTCATGGGGCGCAGCGCGATGAAGGCGGGCGACCCGGTCCCGGCCGCGATTTCGAAGAAGGCGAAGGAAGCCGCGTAATGGCTCTTGGTATAGCCGTCCAGGGCCAGCTTCACGCCCTCCTCGAAGGCCTTGTTCTGCCCCTGTTTGATGCGGAAGGTGCGCACGCGAAAGTAGCGCATCTTGCCGATCTCCACCGGCGGGCCGTAGCTCAGATCCTTGCGATACACCCCCAGATAGCTGCGGGAGCCGCTGAGGTGGTTGCCATCCTCCATGGAGACCTGATCGATTTCCTTCTTGAGGGCCGGGTTCTTGTCCATCTCGTTCTGCTTGGCTTCCCAATCCGCGTACGAGCTGTAGCCGATGATGAACCAGGCCTCCGTGGGCCCGGTCAGGGCGTTCATGCCCATGTAGTACTCCGTGGACTTGCCCTTGGTGAGGGCCCGCGTCCAGGCGGACTCCGTGGCCGCGTGGGCTGCCCCATGGCCTGGCTTGACCTCCTCGCGGACGAATAGCATCAGCGGGGGCGGCGGCATGGGGCCGCTTTGGGCGAACAGCGCCGGCGCCACGAGGAAGGCCAGCTTGGGTAGCAGGGCAGAAAAGGTTGCAAGATTCATGGCGACCCACCTCCGGAGGGCGACCCTGATGCTATTACCCCGGCTCAGGCAAGACTAGAAAATAGGTGTAGTAGCATCATTTGTTTGACGTATTTTTACAAATACAAACAGGGAGCCTCGCACCTTCAGCCCTGCTGGTCCAAGCCTCCGGCCTCGGACGATTTGAAGCTCCGGTACAGCAGCCCGTCGTAGAGGAGCTTCAGTCCGCCCGCGATGAGAAAGGGGAGCCCGGCCAGGGCGGGAACCGCCAGCAGGGGGCCCGCCAGCACGGGGGAGATGGCGGCACCGGTGGTGCGGGCGATGCCGGTGAGGCCGGCGGCGGCGGAGCGTTCGTCCGGCGCCACCACCTGCATGGTGTAGGCCTGGCGCGTGGGGACATCCATCTGCGAGATGCTGAAGCGCAGCAGCAGCACGCCGATGGCCAGGGGCAGGGTGGGCATCAGGGGCACCAGGATCAGCAGCACGTTGGACGGGATGTGGGTATAGACCATGGTGCGGATGAGCCCGATGCGCCGGGCCAGCCGCACGGCATAGAGGGCCGAAAGGCCCGCCAGCACATTGGCCGCGAAGAAGATCGACCCCAGCACCCCCGGCGCCACCCCAAATTT
>JANXYT010000074.1 GCA_025355915.1 Holophagaceae bacterium | reverse complement strand
TCCTGGAGCGCAGCACAAAGGATGCCGAGTCCGTCCGGAAGGAAGCCGAACTCAAGGCCAAGGAACAGGCCATCCAGGCGCGCCAGGAGGCCGAGAAACTGCTGAGCGAGCGCCAGAAGAACCTGGAAAAGCAGGAGCAGCGGATCCTGACCAAGGAAGAGGGCCTCGACAAGAAGCTCCTGCAGGTGGACCAGAAAACCAAGGATCTCGAAACCCTGACCGACAAGCGCAAGGCCGATCTCGAGAAGCTCGAAGCCCAGCAGGCCGAGGCCAAGCACCTGGTGGAGGTCCAGGCCAAGCGGCTGGAAGAGATCGCAGGCCTCACCCGCGAGGACGCCAAGAAGGAACTGACTTCACAGCTCGAATACTCCGCCAAGATGGACGCCGCCAAGATGGTGCGCCGCATCGAGGAAGAGGCGCTGGAGGAGGCCCAGAAGAAGGCCCGCTGGACCATTGGTGCCGCCATCCAGCGGGTGGCCTCGGACGTGGTGGTCGAGCAGTCCGTGAGTTCGGTGCAGCTGCCCAGCGATGACCTCAAGGGGCGCATCATCGGCCGCGAAGGCCGGAACATCCGGGCTCTGGAGAAGGCCACGGGCTGCGACCTCATCGTGGATGACACGCCCGAGAGCATCGTCGTGTCGAGCTTTGATCCCATCCGACGCGAGGTGGCCCGGCAGGCCATCCTCAAGCTGCTGGCCGATGGCCGCATCCACCCCGCTCGCATCGAGGAAGTGGTGGAGAAGGTCAAGATCGACATGGACCAGCACCTCAAGGAGCTCGGCGAGGCCGCCTGCATCGAGTTGGGCTTCCCGGATGTCCATCCGAAGCTGCAGAAGCTGGTGGGCCGCCTGAACTACCGGACTTCGTACGGTCAGAACGTGCTCGAGCACACCAAGGAAGTCGCCCGCATCGCCGAGTACATGGCCGGAGAGATGGGCTGCGATGCCCGGCTGGCGCGGCGCGCCGGGCTCTTCCACGACATCGGCAAGGCCATCGACCGCGAGGTGGAAGGCACGCACATCGAGATCGGCATGCAGCTGATGCAGCGCTACGGCGAAAAGGAGGATGTCATCCACGCCATGAGCTGCCACCACGGGGATTTCGAGCCCCGCACGGTGGAGGCCATGCTCATCACCGCGGCAGATGCCCTGAGTGCCGCCCGCCCCGGGGCGCGCCGGGAGATGCTGGAAACCTACGTCAAGCGTCTCGAACAGCTCGAGGGCATCGCCAACAGCTACAAGGGCGTGCAGAAGAGCTTCGCCATGCAGGCGGGACGCGAGATCCGCATCATGGTGGACGCCGGTTCGGTGAACGACGACCAGGCCTACTGGATCGCCAAGGATGTCTCCCGCCGCATCGAGTCCGAGATGCAGTACCCCGGCCAGATCAAGGTCACCGTCATGCGCGAGCTGCGGGCCGTAGAAATCGCCCGCTAGCTGCCTCGAACAAGAAACAGGCCCCTCAAGTCTCCAGGTGGATCAGGCCCCGCTTCAGGGCAATCACGGTGGCCTCCGTGCGGTCCTTGGCCTGGAGTTTGCGAAGCAGGTTGTTCACGTGGATCTTCACGGTGGGTTCGGCCAGCCCGAGGGTCTCGGCGATCTCCCGGTTGCGCTCGCCCTGGGCGAGCAGCCTCAGCACATCAAGTTCCCGGGCGGTGAGCCGTTCGGCTTCCATGGCCTCCACCAGGCGGGCTGCCGTGGCCGGAGGGAGGTAGCGCTGGCCCGAGGCCACAGCGCGCACGGCCTCAATGAGGATGGCCCTTCTCACGCTCTTAAGCAGGTAGCCTCGGGCCCCGGCCTCCAGGGCCCGCTGGATGTCCGCATCGCCATCGAAGGTGGTGAGGACGAGGACCCGGGCGTCTGGATCTTCCCGGCGGATGGCCTTGATGGCCTCCACACCGGTTTGGCCCGGGAGCTGAAGGTCCATGATCGTCACGGTGGGTCGAAGGTTCCTCCATGCAGCCACCGCCGCTTTTCCGTCCCCCGCCTCACCCACGACCTCCAGATCAGGCTCGCCCTCATGGAGGATGGAGACCAGACCATCGCGCACGACCGGGTGGTCGTCCACGATGAGCAGGCGGATTCGACTAGATGGGGTTGTGGTCATAGACGCCACCTCCGGGTGGGTAGGGTAATGGTGATGCGGGAGCCGAGACCAGGGCTGCTATCGATCTCCAGGTGGCCCCGCAACTGCTTGATGCTTTCACGAATGCTGCGCATGCCATACCCGGCGGCATCGGCCAAGGGGTCGAACCCCTGTCCGTCATCCTCGATGCTGAGGCGGACCAGGCGCCCTTCGTATTGCAGGACCACGCGGACCCACTGCGCCTTGCCGTGGCGAAGGGAATTGGTGAGCATCTCTTGGGCCATCCGGAGCAGCTCGTCATCGAGGCGCCCGCGCAGTGGCCGCGGTTCTCCAGTGAGCGCCAGCTCCACCTGGATGTCGGTGCCAGCCAGCAGGCGGTCCGCGAGCAAGCGCAGGGCGCCCAGGAGGTCGGCGCCCTCGGCCTTATGGGGGCGGAGCGACATCACGGACCGCCGGGCCTCCTGAAGGCTCGTCGCAGCAAGGTTCCGGGCATGGTCGAGGCGGGTCAGGACTGGAGCAGGGTCGCCCTGCATGTGAGCGAGCTTGGCTTCGGCCACCTCCAACTGGAGCAGTACGCCGGTGAATCCCTGAGCCAGGTGATCGTGGATTTCCCGAGCCATGCGGTTGCGTTCGGCGAGCACGGCGGAACGGGCCTCCAGCTGCTGAAGCCGCAGCCGCAGCAACCACCAGCCGAAGGCTGCCGCGCCCAGGGCGCACAGCACCCAAAAGATGGGTCGCTGGTACACAAAGGGTTGGACCTGGATTTCGAGGGAACGCTCCTCTGGCGGGGCCGGCTCATCAAGACGCCAGGCTTGGACGACAAACCGGTACGATCCTGGCGGCAGGTTGGAGTAGGCCGAAAATCGGCGGTCGGCCACCTCGTTCCAAGTGTGTTCGAATCCCTGGAGGCGGTAGCGGAATCGCACCTTGTCGGCCCGCGTCAGGGAGGTGGCGGTGTAGTACACCTCAAACCGATGGGTGCCTGGGGGAACCTGGATCACGGGGGTGTGTGGTAGAACCGTTTCGTCGCTTTCAGCCTTCAGGATATGGAGGTGCAAAGGCGGCCCAGGAGGGTGGGAATCCCTCCCGGGCAACCGTGCGAGGCCCCGGCTGGTGGGGAAGTACAAATCCCCTTCGCGGCTGAGCCAGGCGACGGGCTGTGCTCCGCGGTTGGTCTCCCTTGAGGGCATGCCATCGCGATGGTCGAACACCACGGCTGGGATGGGGCCGGCTTCACGGAGGCTCCGGATGAGCGCCGCGCGGGGCACGCTGAACACCCCCTGCCCAGTGCTCAGCCACATCCAGTGGGCGCTGTCCTCAAGAATCCCGTGGATAGCCATGAGCCAAAGGCCGGAACGATCCGCGAAGCCTTTGAACGTGCCGTCCCGGTAGTGTCTCAACCCATCCACGGTGCCGACCCAGAGGGATCCTTCACCATCCAGATGCAAAGAGAGGACACCATTCGATCCCAACCCTTCAGCGCGACCCAGCCAACGCACCTGGTTGGCCTCGAGAATGCCCAAGCCTTGAGTGCGGCTCGCCAAGTACAGCGGGCTCGACCCGTTCCCCGTCATGGCCTGCACGCCCCGGATCGCCGGGAAAAGGACCGGGCGCGCTCCGGGCGCGAGCTTGAGCAGGCCCTGGTGGGTTGTCCCCACCCACAGGACCTTTTGCGGGTCCTCATAGAGGGACAGGATCGTGTCGGGCTGGGGGCCCTCTGGCCACAGGATCCGCCGGAACTGACCCTGATCCATGGCGTACAACTCACCGTTCCGGGTGCCCACCCACAGTCCTCCAGCCCGGCGTGGCCAAAGCGAGGAGATGGGAGCTGCCGGAGCATTCCCTGGATGCACCCGTACGACGCGCCCGTTTCGGACCGCGCCCAGCGCCTGATCACCGGTGAGGCACCAGACGGTTCCCTTCGTATCCTGGCACACCATCCAGGCGGGTTCCTCAGGGTCCGCGCCAACCACAGGCAGTGTCTGAAACGGCACCGGATAGAACACCCGCAAACCTCGGTCCTCACTCCCGGACCACAGGGCCCCGGAGCTGTCCTCCATCAGGGAGAGCGGGGTCCAGCGGGAACCGGGGGATGGGGAAGCGGCCTCCAATCGACCCTCCCGGGTTCGGCGAAACAGGCCTGTTTGTTCGAGGCCGATCCACAGGCTGCCCTGCCGATCCACGAGCAGGGAACTGATGGGCTTGGGTGGAAGGCGCCGCTTCCAGGCGGGTGGCTCGAGCCTGCCGTCTTCCAGCACCAACAGGCCCTGGGTGCGGGTTCCCACCCATAGCTCTCCATCCATTCCCATGCCGAGGGCGGTGATCTCAGCCCTGGTGAGCGCAGCCAGGACCAGACGGCCTTCCCGGAGATGCCAGAGGCCGGACCCGGCAGTGCCCACCCAGATCGAGCCATCCAGATCCTGGGCGAGCGCCCGGATGCGCAGGTGGGGCTCATCCGAGGGCACTGCCTGGAATCGGCCTCCGTCGTAGCGGAGCAGGGGACCTTCCGCAGGGGCTGCCCACAGCGAACCGCTGCGGTCGCGGAGCAGGCGGCGGATGGGCTGGTTAGGCAAACCTTCCGCCTCACCCAATGCCCGGACTTCGCCTTGCAGAAAGCGGTAGAGGCCCGGTTCCGAGGTGCCCATCCAGACCGCGCCGTCGGGGCCCTCGGCCAGGCACTGGATATCGTTGTGCGCGAATCCAGGTACGTTGAGGCGGGAGTAGTGGTCGAAGGTGGCGCCGTCGAACCGGACCAGGCCTGCCTCCGTGGCGATCCACAGGAAGCCATCCCTCGCTTCGAGCAGAGCCGCGGCCGTGTCCTGGAGGAGGCCATCCTCACTGCGCCAGATGCGATGGGCCTCAGTCGAAAGGGGCCGGGACGGGTCCATGGCGAACCCCGTGACGTTCACCCAGACCCATGGCAGGGCGATGACAAGGCATCGCAAAACTCCCCAGGGGAAGGATCGTTTTCCTGAAATCCGTAGGTGCATGGAAGCTGAAGGTTAGGCCATTGGGGGAGCAGGATCAACGGAGAAGGATGTAGATCGAATGGCCTAAATAGGGAGCTCCAATCGGGGTATGTGCACAGCGGACCTCGCGGGCGATAGTGTTTCTACACTCATGAATCATCCCGGCCCCATCAGGTTAGATTTTTCTCAGGAGTCCGGGTTCGTTGCGTCCTAACGTGGATGCCCTGATTCCATCCCTTCTTTAACAAGCTCCTGCTACAAACCAATGGCATATTAAGCACCGTCCCGATCTGAATCTCTCTCTTTCACCATCAGCGCCCGCCATCACGAGCTGCCTGCCTTCCTTGGGTGTCGCCATGAACAGGACTTGGAATTGGATCAGGACGACCGGTCTCCTGGGGATCTTCGGCTGCGCCCTCGCCGCCCTGATCCTTATCGGTTGCGGAGGCAGCAAGGGTGCTACCGGTGTGGCCCAGTACTACGGGAGCTACCACCCGGCCGGATGGAACAATACCCACGGTGGGACCGCCGTGGCGGGCATCGATGCGTGCACCAAATGCCATGAGATCTCCATCCTCAAGGTGGGCAGCGGCGTCCCCACCTGTATGACCACCGGCTGTCACCATCAGGCCCTACCAGGCTGGGCGAACCCCGGCATTCATGGCATGCGCGCGAAGCTGCCCGTGGTCTTCGACGGCGGGAGCCTCGTGTCCTGCCAAATCTGCCACGGCAAGGACTTTTCCGGCGGCCTATCCGCCAATGCCTGTGTGACCTGCCATGGGGTGAAGGCCCCGCATCCCGCCAAACCCTGGAGAACCTCCGGCGGCTCGGCCCTCACCCATACCACCACCGACACATCCAACGCCGCTGTCTGCGTTCAGTGCCACTACCCCGGGTCCCCCAGCAACCCGGCTGGGCACCCTGCTGCCCCCGCGCCCGCCGGCACCCAGCCCGGTTGCTACAACGCGACCCTTTGCCATGCCGATGCCGGTGCGCCGCATCCACTCGGGGCCATCTGGAAGGATCCGACCAGCTCCGCCTATCACGGCATTCAGGCCAAGGCGGATTTGAAGTACTGCCAGAGCTGCCACGGCACGCCGGGCACCACCAAGTTCGACGGCGGATCCGCCACGACCGCCTGTTCCTCCTGCCACTCGAAGGCCACGGGCGCAGGCGCCCACTCGACCACTTGGCATCTGCCCTCCACGAACACGTTCCCGGGCTACGTGCCCTCCCACCGGAATGCGACGGATCCCTTGAACGCCAGCGGATCCTGCGTCATCTGCCACGCGGTGACCAAGACCGGCACGTCCGCCTTGACCGCTGCACCCAGCTGCTACAGCGCCAGCTTCGGTAATTCTGAACATGCCGCCGTCAGTTGCCATGCCAACGGTCCTGGCGTGGCCCCCCATCCCATCGGGGTGACCTGGACCGACCCCAAGAATGCGGGCACCACCGATGCCACCTTCCACGGCATCCCGGCCAAGGCTGATCTCCTCTATTGCCAGACCTGCCACGGGGTTCCAGGAACCACCAAGTTCGAGGGTGGAACGACCACGACCACCTGTTCCAGTTGCCATACCCAGGCCAAGGCCCACTCGGATAGCTGGTACAAGGCTTCGAGCAGCTTTGCCAGTGGCACCTATGTCCCCTCCCACCGCACAGCTGCGGCTGCGGTGAATGTGACCAGGCGGGCGGCGGAGTGTGGCCTTTGCCACGGCGTGACCGCAGGGGCGACCTCGCCCGTGGTTGGCGCGCCCGGCTGTTTCACTGCGACCTACAACACCAACAACTGCCATGCGAATGGTCCCGGCGTGGCGGCGCACCCATCGCCGTTCCTGGGCGGTTTGCTGTCCACGGGGG
>JANXYT010000033.1 GCA_025355915.1 Holophagaceae bacterium | reverse complement strand
CCGGCACATCCAGAAATTCTCGTAGCCCCGTCGGTTCAGGAGCAACAGGGCCTGCTCGCCGCGGGTCATCGTCTCCGTCAGGGCCTGCATTAAAGGTGGCGCGAGGATCACCTTCCGCCGCAGCTGGCGATAGGCATCGCGCAGGTCCACGATCTCCACCGTCGGGAGGGTGCTGCCCGCGGGTCGCTGCCGCAGCCGCAGCAGGGCGTAGCGGCCACTCAGGGCGGCCTGCCAGCTTTCCAGGCTGGGCGTGGCGCTGCCCAGCACGATGGGACAGCCTTCGAGCTGGGCCCGCTTGATGGCGAGATCCCGGGCATGGATGCGGGGGTGCTCCTCCGACTTGTAGGAAGCCTCATGCTCCTCGTCCACAACGATGAGCCCAATGTCGCGCAGGGGCGCCAGCACGGCGTTCCGCACCCCCACGAAGAGGTCAGCACCGTTGAAGAGCAAGCGGACCACGTCGCCATGTTTCTCACCGGCATTCAGCCCTGCATGGCCCACGGCCACGCGGCCGGGGAAACGGGCCTCCAGGCGATCCAGCAAGCGCGGCGTGAGCCCGATCTCCGGCACCAGCCAGAGCACCCGCCGACCCGCGACCAGCACGCGTTCCGCCAGGGCGAGATAGACCTCCGTCTTGCCCGACCCCGTGACGCCCTGGAGCAGGTGGACGCCGAAGACCCCGAGCGTCACGGCGTCGAGGGCCGTCTGCTGTTCGGCGTTGAGGACCACGGTGCGATCGACCCCCGCCTCGCGCCGCTGGCCCAGCAGATCCACCCGCTTCATGCGGGCGATGAGCCCCCGCTTCTCCAGGGTACCCAGCACCGAGACGCCCACACCCGCGGCCTCCAGCAGCTCCGGTTCCATCAGGGCGCCGCCCGCGTCCTCCAGAGCCAGCAGCACCTTGGCCTGGGCCGGAGTGACTCGAGGTGGATGGGGGGCGCCCGTCAGGCGGACTTCCGTGAAGCCAGCGCCACGCATAGCGGATCGGTGCAACAGCGTGGGCAGGATGGACGGATCGCGGTGCCAGGCCTCGCCCAGCTCAGCCAGCACATCCCAGGCCCCCCGCTCCTGGTGAAACGACAGTCGCTGTCCATCCTCATCGGCCCCCCAGTGGGGCAGCATGGCCTGGGGCAGGCTCAGGGGCAGCAGATGGGCTTCGAGACACCCGTAGTACCGGGCGGCGAAGGCCTGCAACTCCCGCAGCTTCGAAGGCAGCAGCGGAAAGGGATCCAGCACGGCCTCGATGGGTCGCAGTTTCGCTGCAGGCGGGGCCGGATCGGGCCCCATGGCCAAACCCACCGCCACGCTGTTGCGCACCTTCACCCGCACCCGCACGCCCGCAGGCAGACCCTCCGGGGCCAGATACGTGAGAGGTGGCAGGGGCCGGTTCAGCTGGACGTGGGTGGGGACGAGGTTCATCGGCCCTTCGGCGTGAGGGCGCCCCAGCGGGTGGCGAGGTCCGGGCGGTTCAGGCGCGTCGCCAGATTGCGGGCCTGGGTTGGTAACCCGGGCCACCCCGCGACCTCGTTGACTTCGTTCAGAATTTGCTCCGCTGTCCCCACATCACCCAGGGAAACGAGGGCCTCCACGAGCGGCGAGATGATGGCATTCCATAGAGCGTCCCCACCCCCCCACTTAAAATCAGTGATTCGCATGTCCTCCCAACGGGCTTCGAGAACCTCACGGATCGCTGGCCAGTCGTGACGGGCCTTCGCATCCTTGATGAATTCATTCAGCGCCATCACCGGCGGCCATTCCCCCGCCGTGGTCCCTGGCAGGGGCTGGAGGGACTGGAGCAGAGATCCCAGGGACCAGCCGCCACATTTGCGGGAGGCCGACAACCAGATCATCCAGACTTCCCACCCATTGGGCTTCCGCCTGAGCGCCTCCTCCATATCTCCCTTATAGCGGGTGAGGACCGCAACCATGGCGGGGGAATACTCGGCAGAGGAGGTCCGAAGGGCTAGGCCCAGCTCGATCCCGGCCTCCCGCCATGCCCCCTGGAAGAGACGTTCGAGCTGCTGCACTGATGGGGCCCAGATCTTCTGGTCGTTCTCGGCATCCAACTGGCGCGGAGGGTGGGACGCTGCGGCCTGTGCCGCTCCCGGTTTTTCTGGGGCAGCACCCAGGATCTTGCTGGTCCGCCGGTTGGCCACCACCACTCGCTCCCGCAGCAGAGCCACCTGGGCCTCGAGGTGGTCGGGGTTGCGGCGAAGAAAATCCTCCAGTTCCTGGGCGCGGGATTTCGCACCAGCCTGATCGGCGGCGGCGCTCAGGCCAGCGACCGTTGGCTGGGAGGATCCCTCGACCAGCACGCGACCCTTCATATCCACCAGGGCCCAATGCGCCCCCTTGGCCCAGCTGAAGCGCTCACGGAGGGTGGCCGCCAACACATCGGGTTTCCCCCCACCTGACACGACCCTCAGCGGAAGGTTCAGCGCCACCAAGGCCTCTTCATCCAACGCGGCCCTGGCCGCAGCACCCCAGGCCGCCCCCTCATCCTCCAGCACCAGCCAGGTACCGAGGCGGTTCTGCTTCAGCTCGCGGTCAAAGGATTCCGCCGGAGGAAGGGCCGATCGCTGGGCCATCAGGAGGGCCGGGATCAGCATCAGCAACGGACTGCGCATGGGAAGGCTCCAGGTTGCCAAGTTACACTATCCCCATGCTGATCCTGGGCCTGGAATCCTCCTGCGACGACTGCTCCGCCGCCGTGGTGGAGGAAACGCCCGCGGGCCCCATCCTTCGGTCCCTGGTGCGGGAAAGCCAGGATGCCATCCATGGCCCCTTCGGCGGCGTGGTGCCCGAACTCGCGGCGCGGGAGCACCTGTTGCAGGTGCGTGCCGTCATGGCGGGAGCCTTGGTAAACGCAGGCATCGGACTGGCCGATCTCGACCGCATCGCCGTCACGCAGGGACCAGGGCTGGTGGGCAGCCTGCTGGCGACCTTCAGCGCGAGCAAGGCCGTGGCCTGGCGCGAAGGCCTGCCCTGGGTGGGTGTCCACCACCTGCTGGGGCATCTCAATGCTGCCCGTTTCGCCGCGCCGGACCTGCCCTTCCCGGCCCTGGTGCTGCTGGTATCCGGGGGCCACACCCATCTGTACCTCGCAAATAACTGGATTTCGCTCCAATTGCTTCAGAAGACCCGCGACGACGCCGCGGGCGAGGCCTTCGACAAGACCGCCCGCATGCTGAACCTGGGCTATCCCGGTGGCCCGGTGGTGGATGCCTGCGCCCAGGCTGCACACCGGGCCGCCGAACCCTTTACGCCGCCGAAATTCCGTGATGGCAAGGCCTCCTGGAGCTTTTCGGGCCTGAAGACCGGGGTGAAACTGCGGGTGGAGCGGAACCCCCGCCTCGCGGAAGCAGGAGCGACCGATCCCAAGGTGCTGGGCCTTTGCCGCAGCCTGCAGGAGGCCATCAGCACCTGGCTGCTGAAACCCATTCCCGGCCTGGCGCTTGAGCATGGCGCGCGAACTTTGGTGATCAGCGGTGGCGTGGCCTGCAACTCGAGGCTGCGGGCCGAGGCGGCGATCCTGGCGGCGCGAGAAGGCTTGGTGCTGGCCCTCCCCGAGCCGCGGCTCTGCACGGACAACGGGGCGATGATCGCCTCCGCCGGGGCACTGCTGGACCCCGACACGGATCCATGGATTCAGAATGCCGACGCCGACCTGAAGCTGGGAGCCTGAGATGGATGTGACCCGTGAGGATGTCCTGCGCTGCGCGACCCTGGCCCATCTGAGTCTTAGGGAAGACGAGATCGAGCCCATGCGGGAGGCCATGGCCCGGATGCTCACCCATGCGGCCAGCCTCGACGAGCTGCCCCTTGATCAAGTGGAGCCCATGCTCGCGGGTCTGGGCCGCCCCTTGCCCCGGCGGGAGGATATTCCCAGGGACACCTTTACCCAAGCCCAGGCCCTGGCCAACGCGCCAGTGCAGGACCGCGGATATTTCGCAGTGCCGAAAGTACTTTAGAAAAAGGGGCCCCATCGGGGCCGCATCCCAATTGGAATCAGAACCTGTAACGAGTTCCGAAGCACACGGAATGCGGAGCCTGAACGTAGAATCCACTCTTGTCGTTCGTGTGGGTCTGAACCATGTCTCCATGGGTTGTCACTCAGACACATCAACCAAAAACCCACTTCAAAACGAAGATGGAATAAATCATCAATCGATAATCTAAATCGAATTACTGCTTTATAAAAATAAATACATAATTGACCAAACGATATTTAATGGCGAATTACCAGTCGCCACCAGAGTCTCCGCCGCCGGAATCGCCGCCCCCGGAATCACCCCAATCGTTGGAGCCGGAGTTGGACTCGCCCCAATCGCTGGAAGATTTGTCTGAGGAGTCTCCACCCCACCCATCGCTACCACCGGCTTGACCGTTCTGATGATGTTGATTCCCGCCCAGCATGGTGCCGATCATCATCCCCGTTAGCAGGCCGCCCATGCCGCCGCCGGGCTGGCCATAGCTGCCCTGCTGCATGGGAATGGCACCCTGTCCCGGCCCGTCGAGACTCAACTGACGGCGGGCAGAGGGAGGCAGTTCCTCATCCTTGAGCGACTGAAGGCCGGCTGGAGCGCCGCAATAACCGCAGGACCATTTCACCGACCGCAGTCCGTCCCACTCCTGTTTCATCCGGTCGCCCGAGGCACCGCAGGTGGGGCACTTTGGGAAGGGACAGGGGAAGGTGTGGGGTTCCAACGCACCGGTGGGAAGGCCTCGCCGGGAGGCCCCCAGCTGTTCGGGCCGGTCCTGCTTGCCTCGCAGGGCGAAATAGATCACAGCGCCGATGATGAGAAGGATGATGAGCATTGTCATGGGTACCCCCGACGCTCCCAGAGTACCCGGAATCCGGCAGCAGCCATGACTTGCTGGCATCATCAGCGTCATGCAGCCTCGCATCCTGATCCCGGATAACCGGCCCTGGCGCGTGCTGGGCCTGATGTCAGGCACGAGCGCAGACGGCGTGGACGCCGTGGCCATCGAGGTGAACCCTAGTGCATTTCAGGATGGACAACCGTTCCACGGTCTCCTGGGACATCACTCGGCGCCCTATCCGGATCCGCTGCGCGACCAGGTGCTGGCCGCCGCATCGAACCACCTCGATCCGGCGGGGCTTTGCAGGCTTCAACGGCGCCTCGGGGATCACCACGCCCAGGCCGCCCGGGACCTCTGCGATGCCCTGGGACTCCGGCCCGACCTGGCTTGCCTGCATGGACAGACGGTACAGCACCACCCCGCCCAAGGTGCGAGCCTTCAACTCGCCGATCCTTACGTGCTGGTCGAAGCCCTGGGATGTCCCGTGGTATGGGATCTCCGCCGGCGCGACCTCGCCCTGGGTGGCCAGGGCGCGCCCCTGGTGCCTCTGACGGAACGCTGGCTGCACGGCGCGGGGCCATGGATGGCCCTGAACCTCGGTGGTATGGCGAATCTCACCCTGTGGGACGGCCAAGCCACCCGGGCCTGGGATACGGGGCCGGGGATGTCCCTCCTGGATCTCGCAGCGCGGCGATGGCTGGGGGTTCCCTTCGATCCTCAGGGGGCTGCGGCCACCGGGGCCGTGGCGGAACGACTCCTGGCGCGCTGGCTCACCCACCCCTACTTCGCGGCGACTCCCCCTAAATCCACGGGACGGGAAGTGTTCGGCGCAGCCTGGCTGGTGGACGAAGGCAGCAGCCTCGAAGCCCTTCCCTTGCCGGATCGTCTGGCCACCCTGGCGGCCTTCACCGCCGCGTCGATCGCCCTCGAAACCGGCCGGGTCAAGCCCTGGCCTGCGGACGTGAAGGGCCTGGTCAGCGGCGGAGGCGCCCGCCACCGGCGATTGCGCGCAGAATTGGCCGCCCGCCTTCCCCTGATCCTGGAAGACGATGCCACATTCCCCACCGGCGCCCGGGAAGCCGTCAGTTGGGCGCTGCTGGGGGCCGCCAGCGCCTTGGGAATTCCGGGCAACCTGCCTGACGTCACCGGAGCCTCGCGGGCCGCCGTGCTGGGGAGCTGGGTGTGGCCGTGAGGTGGGCCGCCTGGATCGACCACTTCCCTTTGTGGGTGGCCTGGGGTGCCACGGTTTCGACGGGCATCTACGAATCCGGCGAACTATTGGTGATGGCCCTGCCACTGGCCGTGGCCGCCGCCCTGGAGGCGCTTCGCTGGGATATCAGCCGCCATCATCGCTGGCTGGAGGTCGGCGCCCTGCTCTTCTTCCTGGGTGATCTGGCCCAGGGCCATGGTCTATTCACCGTGGCCATCCACACCCTGTTCGTCCTGGCCGGAGTGCGCCTGGTCCTCCCCCGGGAACCGGCCCACCGTCGCCAGCTGCTGCTGATGGGCTTCCTGCTGTTCCTTACGACGGCCATCGGAACCACGGATGTCTTCTTCCTCGTCTGGACGCTGGCCTGGTCCTGCGCCGCCACCCTGGCCCTGCTGCAGCAAAGCTGGGAGCCTTCCGCCGCCCTCCGTCGAGGTGCGCTGTCCCGCCCTCCCTACGCCCGGGTTCCCCTCTGGGTGGGCGCCGCCCTGCTGCTCGGTGCCGGTTTCTTCGTCATCATGCCCCGCCTGAATCTGGGCCTGCGTCCCAGCGTTTCCCTCGGCGCCGCCCGTGCGTTCGGTCAGGCGGGTCTGGGTGACCGGCTGGATCTTTCCGGTGGCGGCCCCGTCGAACCCAACCCGGAAGTCGCCATCAGGATCTCACCTCCCACGGGTATCGACCCGACCGTGGATCTCCAGTGGCTCCGAGGGCTTGAACTCCTGCGGGGGGTCACCCTGGAAGCCGTCCAGGGGCCGCGATGGGAACCCGCCGACCTCACACCGCCTCCGGCCCTGGCCCCCGCCTGGAACGACGGCCTCCGGCGAGCTGAATTCCTCTTCACGCCGAGTCCCCACGGCATCCTCGCCCTGCCGACGGGACTCGCCCGGCTGGAGCCTCCGGATCTGGCCCTCGTGACGGGCCCTGGGGCCAGCCTCCGCTGGCGGTTCCTCAGGGCCCGCCCGGCTCCCGTCACCGTGACCTGGAACCCCGTGCGGGCCGAATCCCGGGAGCCGCGCCTCTCCCCCCGCCGCTTTGCCTTGCTCACCCGGCTGGAACCCCAACACGGGGCCGCCCACCGGGCCAGCTTCCGTTTCGCGCCAGGCATTCTTCCCACCCCGCAGCTCGCCCGGGTCCTGGAATCGTCCCTCCGCGGATTCAGGTACACCCTCGACAATCCCTCGGGCCAGGCCACCAATCCCCTTGAGGATTTTCTCGAGCGTTCCCAGGCGGGCCATTGTGAATATTTCGCTTCGGCCATGGCCCTGATGCTCAGGGCCCGGGGGGTTCCCGCCCGGGTGGTGACCGGCTATCGGCTTGGCCCTTGGATCCCGGAAGGTGGCTATTTCCGGGTGAGCCAGAACGAGGCCCACAGCTGGGTGGAGTACTGGCATGAGGGGCAGTGGTGGACTTCGGACCCCACGCCCGTAGGCCCCGCCGCCCTGGCCTCCGGGCCTAGCGGCCTTCCGGCGTTTGAGCGGTGGCTGGATGCCGTCCGCTACCGCTGGGATCGCTATGTGGTGAGGTTCTCGGACCAGGATCAGCAGACCGGCTTCTCCTGGATCCAGGGTCAGCTCCAGGGTTGGGAATGGCACTGGAAGGCCCCGCCTAAGTCCGTGGCGTGGGGCCTGGGATTGGCGGTTCTCGTCTGGATGCTGTGGCGCACCCAGGGACAGTGGCGGCCCCTGCCCGAAGGCCCGGGCCGAATCCGGATCCTGCGCCCCCTGCTGGCGCGTACCCGCAGGATCGCGCCACCCGGACATGGCGATACCGCCCGGACCTGGCTGATGCGCCTCTGCACGCTCCGTCCCGAGCGAAGGGAACCTCTGCAACAGCTGGCCGACGCCGTGGACGGCCAAGCCTACGGCCCAGGCCACGCCAAAGCCTCCGCCTTGGCAAAGGCGGAGGCTTTGGCGTGGCGAGGCTGGAAGCCGGAGCCCCCTCCTTCGACGTGAATTTTTCGAAGGCCTTCATGAGCTCCATGGGCAGCGGGAAGATGATGG
>JANXYT010000019.1 GCA_025355915.1 Holophagaceae bacterium | reverse complement strand
GGGGGGCCGGCATTGCCATGGCTGCTGTGGCTTGGCTCTTGGCCAGGAGGCAGGCCTCCCGCCGCCTCGACCAGGTGGTCTCCGGTGAAATGGGATATGCGGCGGTGATCGATGCTCTGAGTGATGGCGTGCTCGTCTATGGGGAGGACGGTCGGATCAGGGCCTGCAACCCGGCGGCTGGCGTCATTCTCGGCCGGGAACCACAGGAGCTAATGGGGGCGGGTATCGCAGTGCCGGGCTGGAAGGTCGAGGACGAATCGGGGGCCGAGCTCACCGAGGATCAACATCCCGTCCTGCGGGCGATCCGGACCGGAAAGCCTCATGGGCGCGTCCTCCTGAACGTGAAGTCGCCGGAGGGACAGTCCCGCTGGATCCGCAGTTCCGTGACAGCCCTCTCGCCGGGCCAGAAGGACGGGCCCTTTGCGGTGGTGGCGAAACTCCGGGATGTCACTGAGCAGCACCGGGCGGAACTCGCCCTGAAGGAAGCCGAGCAGACCTTCCGCAACCTGTTCGATCACTCGCCCAATGCGATGAGCATCACCCGGGCAGTGGATGCGCTGATCCTGGATGTGAACGAGGCCTGGAGCCAGTTGTTCCAGTGGACGCGGGAAGAGTCCATCGGACGCACCTTGTTCGACCTGGGGATTTGGACCCGGCCCGAAGCGCGCACGGCGCTCCTGCAAACCATTCAGGATGGCCGGACTCTCGACGCCTGGCCCTTTGAGACCTCCCGCAAGGACGGGGCACCTCTCCACACGAGCCTCGGGCTGGCGTCGATCCGGCTGAACGGGCAGGCGTGCCTGATGGCCGTCCTGCAGGACCACACGGTTGCTCATGATGCTGACATCGAGAAGCACAAGGTCGACAAGGCCGGCAGCCTCGGGCTCATGGCCGCAGGGATTGCGCATGATTTCAACAACCTGTTTCAGGCCCTGCTGGCAAACCTCGAGCTGGCTCATGCCAAGTCGGATTCCTCGAGCCGGCGGCTCCTTGAACGGGCCATGTCCTCCCTCGAGAAGGCCTCCACCCTGACTCGGCGCTTGATGGAGTTCTCAGGCGGAAGCTACACCCGGCGGCAGCCACTATCCACCATGACCCTGATCCGCGATGCGGTGGAACAGCACCAGTACGGGGAACACATCCACTTCCAGCTGAGGCTGGGCATGGACCTCCCAGAGATCGCGGCAGACCGGGAGCAGATGCACCGGGTTCTGTGCATCCTCATCGAGAACGCGGCCGAGGCGATGGGCCCTCAGGGCGGAACCGTGACCCTTGCCTCGGATCAGATGCCTGGCTTGTCGGCCCAGGAACGGGGCACCGGTCTGTGGGTGGTGGAGCCCCCGGAAGGGCCGGTGGTGTGCCTTTCCGTCAGTGACACTGGTGGCGGGGTCGAACGAGATGTGCTGACCCACCTGTTCGAGCCGTTCTTCAGCACCAAGGCTCTGGGCCGGGGCCTGGGTCTTCCCGCCGTGCTTGGGTTGATCCGAGGAAACCGGGCCGGCTTGCAGGTGTTGAACCAGCCTGGGGAGGGGTTGACCTTCCATGTCTACCTTCCTGCGGGTCGCGGGCTCTAGCTCTAGCCGGGGTAAGAGGGTCACTCGTAGCGCAGGGCCTCGATGGGATCCTGCTTTGCGGCCTTCAGGGCCGGCCACAACCCGAAGATCAGGCCCACGGCGGTGCTGACGCCGAAGCCCAGCACGATGCTCCAGAGCGGCGCGGCGGCGGGGAAATCGAAGATCAGGCGCACCAGCATGGCGATACCCAGTCCCACGCCGATGCCGATGGCTCCCCCGACGCCCGTGAGGCTCACGGCCTCCACCAGGAACTGCATGGCGATGTCCTTGCGTGTGGCGCCCAATGCCTTGCGGATGCCGATCTCGCGGGTGCGTTCGGTGACGGTCACCAGCATGATGTTCATGACGCCCACGCCACCCACCAGCAGGGCGATGCTGGCAATGAGGATCATGGCTCCGGCGATGCCGCCGGTGATGGCCCGGAAGGTCTCGAGCTGGCCTTCGCTGGTGAAGATGGCGAAATTGTTGGGGTCTTTGGCCCTCAGTCCCCGCCGGGTGCGCAGGATCGAGATGCCCTGGTCCGTCATGGCTTGCATCTGGTTGGGATCTTTTGGCACCGTGGCGATGTGGATGGTGTCCCCGTTGCTGTTCTTCACGTCGGGAAACATTTCATCGAAGGTGCTGAAGGAAATGAGCACGATGTTGTCCGCGCTGCCGCCGAGAAAGGAACCCCGTTTCTCCAGCAGGCCGACGACCCGGAAGGCGACGCCGTTGATGAGCAGTTCCTGATTGATGGGGTCCCGGTGGAACCAGAGCGCGTCCGCCACATCCGCCCCCACGACGACGGTCCTCGCGGAGTGGGAGATGTCGGCATCCGTGAAAAACCGGCCATCGGCGATGCCCGCGTTGTTCGCGGTCGGATAGTCGGACACGACCCCCGCCAGGGTGGGGCCATTGGCCTCCTTCCCTTTGCGATTCTTGAAGGTCGTGGAAGCGGCCAGAGCCGGCAGGTTCAGGTACCGCTCTGGACTGACGGCCGCCGCCAGGGTGTTGAGGCGCTTGAGGGCCTGGGCGTCCTCCAGGGTGAGGTCGCGGCGCTTGCGCTGCTCTTCCGGCGGCCCAGTGGGGCCCCCGCCGAAACGGGGTTCGTACTTCTGGTACTGCACCAGGGTGGTTCCGAAACTGGAGAAAGCCCCCGTGATCGCGTCGTTGAAGCCGGCCACGAAGCTCACCATGGCGATCACGGTGGCGACACCGGAGACAATGCCCAACAGGGTCAGGAAGCTCCGCAGCCGCTGAACCAGGATGGAGCGGAGCGCGAAGCGGATGTTCTCGACACCAAGGCTGCGGAGGCTTGAACGGGTTTGGGCGGCCATGGTTCCCCCTACTCCGCCCGGAGGGCATCGATGACGGGCAGGTTGGCGGCCCGCCTCGCCGGGAGGAGTCCGGCCAGGACGCCCACCACGGTGGAGAGGCCCACGCCCATGAGCACGATGCCCACGGTAATCTGCGCGGGGAAGCCGGTGACGGCCTTCACCAGAAGGGCAATCGTCCCGCCCAACACGACGCCAATGAAGCCGCCGGCCATGGAGAGGAGGGAAGCCTCCAGGAGGAACTGGCGCTGGATGTCGCGCTTTCGGGCCCCCATGGCCATGCGCAAGCCGATCTCCTGGGTGCGCTCGGCCACGCTCACCAGCATGATGTTCATGATGACGATGCCGCCCACACCCAGGGAGACCGAGGCGATGAGGGTGAGGAGCACGAAGGTGGCGGTGCTGATCTGGCGCCAGAGCTCCTGGAGCTGGTCCTGGGTGAGGAATCCCACGGGATCGGGGTCCCGCCAGGCCGTGTGGCGCAGGGCCCGGAGGAAGGCCCGGGTCTCATCCACGGAGGCGCTCAATCCTTCCACGCCGCCCCTGGCCTTGATGAAGTAGTCGAGGGGATCGTTCGGCGCGTAGAAGTTCTTGCGGTAGACCTGGAAGGGGATCACCACCAGCTGGTCGCGGTTGATGCCAAGGCCTTTTCCCTCCTTGGGCATGTGCCCGATCACCCGGAAGGGCAGGCCGCGGACCATCAGAATCCGTCCGATGGGATCCAGGTTGGGGAAGATCTCGTCCTTGATGTCAGCCCCGATGACGGCGACATTCTGGGCGGCTTCATCCTCCCCTTCCGTGAAGAATCGGCCGTTGCCCCCCGTGTCAAGGTTCAGGATCTGGGCGAAGCTGGCGGTGCTGCCCACGACGAACGTATCCGCCAGACGTCGGGTTCCGTAGCTGACGGGCAGGGTCTTGAACGAGCGGGTGGCGGTCATCAGGGCATGGCTGAGAACCCCGCTGCTGAGGCGCTGGTACTCCTCCCAGGTGAGCTGGGGCCGCTTGACGGCCTGCAGGAACTCCTCCCGGCTGCGGATGATGCCGAACCGAGTGACCACGTACATGTCCGGAGAGAGGATGATCACCTTCTCCTGAACATAGGTGTTCAGGCCCGTGATGATGCCCACCACCCCCACGATGGTGGTCACCCCGATGATGATGCCCAGCAGGGTGAGGAAGCTGCGGAGCTTGTGGGCCCGGATGGCCCTGAGGGCCACGCGGAGCAGCTCTTCATAGGACATGTCAGACCCTCAACCCTTCTTCTCGTCCTTCTTCTTGCCCTTGTCTTCGTGAACCTTCTCGCCACCCTTCAGATCCCTGATGATGCGGAAGGGGCCGGTGACGACGGTCTCTCCCCCCTTGAGACCTTCGAGCACCTCCACGTTAAGATCGCCCATGAGGCCCGTCTTGACCGGCAGAAACTGGGTCTTGCCCTCCTTGGTGAACAGCCACACACCCTCTTCATCCCTTGGGGCCCCGGCCTTGGGGGTTTCGCCAGGCTTGGGCTTGATCTCGCGGGTCACCAGGGACTGGATGGGGATGGCCAGGGCCTGGTCGCGGTTGCCGGTGAAAATATCCGCCTGGGCGGAGAGGCCGGGTTTGATGGTCAGGGGTGGATTCTTGATCCACACCTTCACCTTGAACTTGATGGCCTCATTGGCGCTGAGTTTCAGAATCGGGCTGCCAGCCACTTCGGTGACCTGGCCCTGGAAGGTCTGGTTGGGGTAGGCGTCGATGCGCACCTGGGCCTCCTGGCCGAGCTTGACGGTCGGGATGGAGGCCTCATCCACTTCCATCTCGGCTTCGACCCTGCTCATGTCGGAGACGGTGAGCAGCACGGTGCCGGCCTGGTTCTGGATGCCGGGCACGGCGGTTTCGCCCAGCTCGATCCGGCGGGCCGTCACCACGCCATCCATCGGCGCGGAGATGGTGGAGAACCCGAGCCCCACATGGGACTGGCTCACGTTGGCTTTCGCCTGATCCGCGCGGCGGCGGACCGTTTCCTGGTTCGCCCGAGCCGTTTCGAAGGTGGTTTTCGCCCGCTCGAAATCGGCCGCTGAAATGATGCCTGCGTCCCGATTGGCCTTCGCCCGATCGAAGTCGGAGCGAGCCTGGGCGAGGTTGGCCGTGGCCGAGGTCAAGTCCGACTGGGTGGCCTGGAGGTTAGCCTGCATGGCGTCCGCATTGGCGCGGGCGCTGCGAGGATCGATTTCCATGAGGAATTGGCCCTTGGTGACCCGGTCGCCTTCCTTGACGGCCAACCGAGTGACCTGCCCCATGATGCTCGCGGAAATATCCGCCTTGGTCACCGCCTGAATCTTGCCATTGGCGCTGACCTTGGATTGGAGGTTCTCCCGTCCCACGGTGGCGATCTGCACGGCCAGGCCTTTATCCCGCATCCCCGCGACGCTTAGCCCACCGATCAGTACTACCGCCAGACCTCCACCGAGGATCCACAGCTGCTTGCGCTTCATATCAAAGACCTCCCCAACGACTAGAGATGCATATGCTTCGCCCGGAGGCGCGCATGGTTTAGTGACCATCCTGGTCGTAAATGAAAAAATTTTCCATTGACTGGGGTTAAATTAGATAGAAACTAATTTCATCTGGAGATAACGCCCGTGGCTCGATCCTACGCCTCTTCTTTCCTGCTGGCACTCCTGACCGCTGATCCCATCATGGCCGCCTCCGCGAGCAGCGGCATCGTCACTGGCCGGGTGGCCGACGATCAGGGCCGCCCGGTGGCGGGCGCCGCCCTGATCCTATCGAATCCCGTCTCGGGCTATCGCCAGCGGGTTAAGACGGATGCCAAAGGGGCCTTCGCCTTCCTGAACGTGCCCTTCAATACCTACCACCTGGACACCCAGTTTGCGGGCCTGCTGCCTGCCCATCTCGATGTCGATGTTCACAGCCAGCTGCCGCTCGTGGTGCCCGTGACCCTGAAGCCCGAGGGCGCGGTGGTCGTGGTGGAAGAGAACTTCCGCCTGGTGGAGGACCATCCTTCTACGCACCTCGACATCGACAAGAGCACCATCGAGCGAACGCCGGCGGCGGTGCAAAGCCGCGCCATGGAGAGCATCCTGCTCGCCACGCCGGGTTTCATCGCTGACGAGAACGGGCGCTTCCACTTCCGCGGCAGCCACGGCCAGATGACCTACGTGGTGGACGGCATCCCCATCTCCGACCAGCTGCACGCCACCTTCAGCAACAGCATGGATCCCTCCCAGGTGGAAAGCATGGAGGTCATCACCGGCGGCGTCTCGGCCGAGTATGGCGGCAAACCGGTGGTGGTCGTGAACGTCACCACCAAGTCAGGTCTGGGCACGCCCAACGGATTCGAGGGCGAGGCCTCCCTTGGCGTCTCCCGGTTCCGCACCGCCGAGGCCGGGTTCAACGC
>JANXYT010000011.1 GCA_025355915.1 Holophagaceae bacterium | reverse complement strand
CTCCGGCTTGCCTTCGGCCTTCTTCAGTCGCTCAGCCAGCGTGGTGATGGTGTTTCGGTCTGGATTGATTAGGGTCTTCATCCCAGCTCCTTAGGGGTTGGGATAAATATAGTTCATTAATTATTGATTGCAAAATGGTATGAGGTGGAGCGCCAGGCCCTGGCGTCAGCACCGCGCGCAGAAGTGCGGGGGCCCAGGCAGGCCCGATAGCCCAGCCAGGGCCAATGCCCAGGCCCGTTCCGGCCCTCGAAACGCCGCGATCTGCGGGGTGAGAATGCGCAGGGCGTGGAGCGGCGAAGGATCGGCGGCCAGCGGCAGGATGGGCACAGGCAGTCCGGTCGCCGTGCGCAGCGCGGCCCGGAGGGCGTCCGTCAACGGCGTGGCCCAGGGCAGTTCCAGGGGAGGCACGCGCAATTCGGCGCCTTCCGGCAGGGGCACGCCGGGCCAGAGATCCGTTTCGAAGCCGCCGTGCTCGGCGTGATCCGGTGCCTCCCGCCACTCGGGCCGACGGAAGACCATCTTGCGCCGGTCCTTCTCCCAGTCCGCCAGGAAGGCCTTCAGCTCATCCTTTTCCAAGGGTCCCATGGGCGCCTTGGCGAGGGGGACGGGCGTTTCGCGAAAGATCCGCCCGGGCAAGCGGCGAACCAGCATGGGCTTCCCCCCCAGCCAGGGCAGGCCCGCGTCCAGGGCGGCCACCAGGGCGCCGATGCGGCGGCGGTGCAGGTCCAGGGCGGCCGCCAGATCGCAGCCCGGCAGCGGCAGCAGGGCGAGCAGGTTCACCTCGAGTCCCTCGGCTTGGGCTCGCTCGGCAGCCTCCAGGGGTTCCAGCAGGTCCGCCGCGCCGCGCCCCAGCACTGCCACCTGGGGCAGGCCATGCCCCTTGATGCGTTCGACCAGCAGCAGGCCGCCGCCCATGCCTCCCGGTGCCCCGCTGAGCAGCGTGCCGCGCAGTTCTGCGGCCAGTTGGAGGGCAACGGGGTTCATCATCCCAGCCGCTCCACCAGCACCTCGCGGCGGCGGTCGAGGAAGGCTGCCGCCGCCGGCAGGATGGCCAGGTGGGCCGCCAGGGTAAGGAGGAAGGCCAGGGCCAGTACAGGCACTAGCCAGAGAGGCGCCAGCCAGGCGGTCAGGGCGTACAGTCCACCGAAGAGGCCCGTCCACAGGCCCGAGGTGGCCAGGCTCAACAGGCCGATGGCGAAGGGCATGTTGCTGTTCTTCACGCTGTCCATGGGCATGGGGCGGGGAGCCCAGGCGGACGTCCACTGCCCGATGGCGCTTTGCGCGAGAAAGACACAGCCCAACATCAGGGTGCCGGCCATGAGTGGGGCCGGACCCGCCCCATCGAAGGCCGCGAGCAGCGTGATGAGCAAAAGGGCCTGAAGCCCCTGATGGGCCGCCATGCCGAGCAGCTTGCCCTTGAGCAGATCGCTTGCGGTCACGGGCAGCAGCAGCAAGGTCTTCACGCCGTGGCGGTCGAGGCCGAACTGGTTCAGCACGACATTGTTCCCCACCAGGGAAAGATAGGCGAAGGCCGCGGGCACGGACCAGAGGGCCTGGCCCCGGAGCTGGGCGAAGGGCCCCTTGAGCAGCACCAGCGTCATCACGGGCATGAGAAAGGCGAACTTCCCCAGGTGGCTGGCCATGAGCGTGCGGAAATGGAGGCGGCCGATGCCCTCGGCGGGGCCGCGGAAACTCCAGAGCCGAACCTGACCACGGGACGACACCGGGACCGCCCGCTCCCCCAGGGTTTCCCGAGCCACCAGCCGCGCCCCCAGGACC
This sequence comes from Holophagaceae bacterium, assembly GCA_025355915.1. Lineage (GTDB taxonomy): Bacteria > Acidobacteriota > Holophagae > Holophagales > Holophagaceae > Geothrix. Next base: position 2,759 of record JANXYT010000011.1, on the reverse strand, counting down.
ATGAGCAGCGCGAGGCTCGCCAGCGGATAGGCGTGAAGGGCGAGCGCCGAGCCCCCATGGCCCGCCCTGGCCTGAACCAGACTTGCCGCGGCCGCGTGACTGGGAAGAAGGGACAGGACCCGGACGCCGCGTTGGGTCAGGGCTTCGAGCTGAGCCCTCTGGGCGGCGCGGTGGGATGGGGCGACCGAGGCTTTTGCCCGCGGGTGTGGTGAAAGCTGGGAGGTGGCCAGGGTCGAACCGATCCAGGCCAGGATGGCCAGCAGGGTCAGCGCCAGGCGCAGCCGTTTCACCAGCACGGCGGCTAGGCCGCCCACCAGGAGTTGCAGGGCCAGCAGCGTGAACAGGGTCTCCACCAGGACCAGAGGCAGCAGGGGGATCGCGGTGGGCGAGCCCACCGCCACGCCCGCCAGGAGTCCGACCAGGCCCACACCCAGGAGGAGGGGCAGGGGATCACCGAGGCCCGCGATGAGTTCCGCGAAGTAGAGGGTGCGCAGCTTCAGTGGATAGCCCCGGTAGGCTTCCCAGCTCAGCTGACGCGCCCCGCCCACCACGCCCCCGAAGAGGCCGCCACCGATGCTGATCAAGGCCAGCGCGCCGCCCAACAGGCCCGGTGCCAGGGGCCGGTCGAGGTGGCTGCCCAGCAGCCAGCCCAGCCCGCCCATGCCGAGGAACAGGGGGCCCGCACCCAGGAGGCCCAGCAGGGCGACCAGCAGCCCCATCACCCAGACCCCCTGCCGCCCCATCTCCCGTGCCGAGCGGTTCCACGCCGTCTGGACATGCGCCGCCAGCAGGGCTCGGAAGACGCTCAGGCGGGGGCTCACAACCACGACAGCTCCCCCTTCTGGGCGCCACCAACGAGATCCACAAAGAGCTGCTCCAGGCTTTCATCCCCTCGCTTCAAATCGTCGATGGGACCGAACCCCTTGAGGCGACCCTCATCCAGAATGGCGATGAGAGGACAGAGCTTTTCCACCACTTCAAGGATGTGGCTGGTGAGCACCAGCGTCACACCGCTTTGCTGAAGGCTGTGCAGGATGTCCTTGATGGTGCGGCTGGTGACGGGATCGATGCCCTCGAAGGGCTCGTCGAGAAACACCATGCGCGGGCCGTGGATCAGCGCCGCGCAGAGGGCCACCTTCTTCTTCATGCCGAAGCTGTAATCGGTCAGGAGCAGCTTCGGCGCCACGGCCAGGTCCAGTTTGTCGAAGAGCTCTTCCCGCCGCCCATCGATGAGCGCATCGGGCATGCCATACATGCGGCCCACGAAGCGCAGGTACTGGGGGCCCGTGAGCATGTCGAGCAGGGCCATGTCCTCGGGCATGGCGCCGATCTGCCGTTTGACGGCCAGCGGGTTCGCCTCGAGGTCGAGCCCCAGCACGCGGATGCGGCCCGACGTGGGCTTGAGCAACCCCGTGACCATCTTCAAGGTGGTGGATTTCCCCGCACCATTCCGTCCCAGCAGGCCCAGGAAGGCGCCGGGTTCCAGGGTGAGGCTGAGGCCCTCCACCGCCGTCTTGTCGCCGAAGCGCTTGGTGAGGTCCACGAGTTCAAGGGCAGGATCCATCCATCGAGCATAACAACCCCCCGGAACCGCCTATGCTGGGGGCCGGGAGGCAGTCATGGATCTGGGCATCAAGGGCAAGGTGGCCATGGTGGCGGCAGGCAGCAAGGGGCTGGGGCGGGCGGCGGCGCTCGCCCTGGCCGCGGAAGGCTGCGCGGTATCGGTCTGCGGACGGAGCGCGGATTCCCTCGCGGCGGTGAAGGCGGAGTTAGAGGCCCTGGGCGTGTCCGCCTTGGCGGTGGTGGCGGACGTGACGAAGGCTGAGGATCTGGTCCGCTGGCACGAGGCCACGGAGGCCGCCCTGGGTCCGGTGCAGATCCTCATCACCAACACCGGCGGGCCCAAGGCCGCGATCTTCGCGGATCTGTCCGATGGCGATTGGGCTGCCGGTGTGGACTCCACCCTCATGAACGTGGTGCGCATGTCGCGTCTGGTGCTGCCGGGCATGCGGGTCCGCCAGTGGGGGCGCATCGTTCACATCACCAGCCTGGTGGCCAAGCAGCCCTACCCCCTGCTCACCATCAGCTCCACCCTGCGAGCCGGGTTGTCGGGCCTCACCCGCACCCTGGCCATGGAAACCGCCAAGGATGGCATCACCGTCAACGCTCTGCTCCCGGGCCACGTGATGACGGACCGCCAACTCCACCTGGCCGAAGTGAAATCCAAGGCCGAAGGCATCACGGTCGAACAGCACTTCAGCCGACAGGCGGCGGCCATTCCCACGGGCCGCATCGGCCAACCCGAGGAGGTCGGTGCCGTCATCGCGTTCCTGTGCAGTGGCCAAGCCTCCTACCTCACCGGGCAGAGTGTGCTGGTGGATGGGGGACTGGTGCAGGGCACGTTCTGAGGTCCTTTATCCGCAGAAGCGCCCGCCTCGGGCCGGCGCTTCTGCGGAGGAAACAGACCTTCGCTACTTGATCCCGCTCACCGTCTGGAAGTAGTGGGCAAACGCTGCGATGCCGCCGCCGGCCTGCTCCCAGTCGTAGTTCTCGTTGGGGGCGTGATAGCCGTGGCTGGGCAGGCTGAGGCCGAGGAAGAAGACCTCGCAACCCAGGATGTCCTCCATGGTCTTCACGGCGCCGATGCTGCCACCCTCGCGGGTGAAGGAGCAAGGGGCGTTGAAGGCGAACAGGTAGGCGTCCTTGATGGCCGCGGCGTAGGGGCCGGTGACGTGGCCCTTGAAGGGCGCCAGGCCATG
>JANXYT010000506.1 GCA_025355915.1 Holophagaceae bacterium | reverse complement strand
GAACCCGCCAGGCCGGCCTCGCCGTCGGAGCTGGCGACGCGCATGGGCGTGGGCCGGTTGATGGCGGCGGACATGCGCCTGAGCATGGGCAGGATGAGCATGAAGAACACGGCCAGGCCCAGGACTGCGTAGATCACGCTGGGCGCGAACTGGCGGACCAGGTCGACCCAGAATTGCTTCTTGGCCTCGGCCTCCTCCTTGGGGTTCACCTGGAGGGTGGCGAAGGCCATGTTCTCGACCGTGAGTTCGTCGCCCCGCTTGGGCTGGATGCCCACGGCCGTGGACACCTGGTCGCGGATCTTCTTCAGCTCGTCGGCGGTGCGGGGAGTCTGCTTCAGCAAGGGCTCGCCCTGGGCGTCCTTTTCCCAGGAGTTGATGTGATCCACGATCACCGCAAGGGTTACCCGCTTCAGGGTTCCGGTGGCCTGGTCGGTGGCCCGGACGGTCTTGCTGATCTCGAAGTTGGTGGTGGTTTCCTTCTTTTCGGAGTTCTCCGTCACGTTGGCGGAGTCTCCGCCGGTGGCGGGGGCCACGTTGCTGGCCGTGCCCGGGACACCGGCACCGGCATCGCGCTTCTGGACCTTCTCGTCCTTCTGCTGGACGCTGCGTTCCACCTGGCCCTGGGGGTCGAACCGCTCCTCATTGATCTTGACCTTGTCGAAATCCAGGTCCACATGGGCCGTGGCACGCACCTTCCCGATGCCCACGACGGGCTCGAGCAGCTCGGTGACGCGACGGACCAGATGATCCTCCTCTTCGCGAGCCACCTTCTTCTGAGCATCGCTGGCGCCCACCATGGGATCCCGGCCCGTGCGCGAGAGGATGCGGCTGTACTGATCGATGATGACCACCTGCTCGGGCTTCAAGCCCTCCACGCTGGCGGCCACCAGATTGACGATGGCCTGGGTGTTCTCGTCGGGGAGCATGCGCGCGCCCCGCAGCTTCAGCAGCACGCTGGCCTTGGCGTCCTCCTTGTCCGTGAGGAAGGGGCTGTCATTGGACGGCGTGATGTGGACCGTGGCCTCGGCCACCTGCTGCAGGCTCATGATGGTCTTCGCCAGCTGAGCCTCCATGGCCCGCCGGTGAATCACTTTCTGAGAAAAATCCGTGGTACCGAGTCCGGTGTTCTCGAGCTTCTCGAAGCCCAGCTTGTCGCCGGACAGCGTGCCGTCCCCGGCGAACTTGAGGCGCAGGGAGCCCACCTTGCTTTCGGGCACAAGAATGGTGCGCTGGTCGGAGCTGAGCTCGTAGGGCACTTGCATCTTGTCCAGCTGGGCCACGATGGAACTGGCCTCCTGGGGGGAGACATTGGCGGCGAGGACGCCCTTGGTCTCCTGGCCCGCCCAAATGCCCAGCCCACCCAGGGCCAGGAGCACTGTCATGGAAATGGCGACCACCATGACGCGCTGGGTGGCGCTCATGCCCTTGAAGGCGCTGGTCAGTTGTTCCGCGAGGTTCGTTTCCCCGGCCATAGGCGTTCCTCAGTCAGGGGTGAGGCCGCGCCACAAAGCTCGGCCCGCGCTACATCTGCATGCGCATGACCTCGCGGTAGGCGTCGATCAGCTTGGATCGCACGGCCATCATCATCTGGAAGCTTAAATCGGCCTTCTGGACAGCCAGCATGGCCGTGTGCATGTCTGCACTCTCCCCTGTCATCAAGTTCCGTGCCTCACCTTCGGCCTGGGCCGAAACTTGATTTACTTCCTGGAGGGCCTGCTTGAGCAGATCGCCGAAAGCCGGGCCACCTTCGGCGCCCGGAGCGCCGCTGCCCTGGCCGGATTTCGAGGTTCCGGACACGGGGTTGAGCAGGGGCATTTGGGGGATGTTCTGGATGGGATCCATGGCTGGGCTCGGGGGAAAGACCTAATACACGATCGGTGGGAGGCGGGTGGGGGGCAAGTCGAAATTCCGACAGGCTACTGGACGCGGAGGATCTCCAGGGCGGAGGAAGCCATGGCCTTGGCGGCGCGGACCACCGCAATGTTGGCCTCGTAGGCCCGGCTGGCCTCGGTCAGGTTCACCATCTCCTCCACGGGGTTGACGTTGGGGTAGCTCACCACGCCATCGGCGTCCGCATCGGGGTGGCCCGGTTCGAACCGCGTGAGGAAGGGCTCCTGGCTGGTGCGGATGGAGGCTACCCGGACCCCGGCGTTGGCCAGGGCGCCCGAGAATCCCAGGTCCTGGGATTGGAACACGGCGTCCCTGCGCCGGTAGGGGCCCCCTCCCTTGGTGCGGGTGGTCTCGCTGTTGGCGATGTTCGAGGCGATGAGCTGGACCCGCAGCCGCTGGGCGGCCATGCCCGTGCTCGCGATATCTAGGATCTTGGCAATGCTCATGGCTACTTGCTCCCTTCACGGATCAGCGAATAGAGCTTGCGGAGTTCCACCTGCATGAAGGTGGATGCGGTCTGGTAGGTGGTCTGAGTGCGGGTGAGCAGCATGTTCTCCCGGTCCAGACTCACGTCATTGCCATCATTGCGTTCGGCGTTGGGCTGAAGGGCGTCCGTGGTGGGCGGAAGGGAATCACTGGTGCTGCCCTGAAGGTGCATGGGGTGAGTGGTCTTCATGGAATTAGGTGATATTTGCCTAGATAAGGCTGACTTCATGGCCCCCTCGAAGCTGAAATCCCGGGTCCGGTAGCCGGGCGTGTCCAGGT
>JANXYT010000481.1 GCA_025355915.1 Holophagaceae bacterium | reverse complement strand
GGCCCAAAGCCTCGACAAGGCCCTGCCGGACGGCGAAGCGCTCGCGGCCCGACTGCGCCAGGATCCGGCCGTGGCCGAGGTGCTGCCCCGCATCCAGTTCATGGGGCTGCTCTCCAGTGGAGCCAAGAGCGTGGCCTTCCTCGGCACGGCCGTGGATCCCGTGCTGGAACCCAGGCACATGGCCAGTGCCGAGGCCCTGAACAATGGCGCCAAGGCCACTGGCGGAGCAGGGTCCCGTTGGATCTCCAGCGATGCGACCGCCCGCGAAGTGATCCTCGGCGTGGGCCTGGCCCGCACCCTCGGTGCCTCCGTCGGCAGCTCCCTCACCCTGATGTCCACCACCCGGGATGGCGCCTTGAACGCCGTGGATGTGGAGGTCGCGGGCCTTCAGGATCTCGGCCTGCGGGAACTGAATGACCGGTTCCTCACCGTCAGTCTTTCGACCGCGGACCAGCTGCTGGAATCAGCTCAGGCGCGGTCGCGCCTGAGTGTGGTGCTCAAGCGTCCGCAGGACATCACTCGCGCGCAAGCGCGAGTGCAGGCCCTGCTGCCAGGCACCGAGGTGAAGCCCTGGTTCGAGCTGGCCTCGTTCTACCGGCAGGTGAAGCTGCTCTACTTCGCCATCTTCGGCTTCATGGGCCTGGTGCTGTTCCTCGTGGTGCTGCTGGCCACGGCGAACACGCTGCTCATGTCGGTCATGGAGCGGGTGCGCGAGTTCGGCGTCCTGCGGGCCATGGGTCTCCAGCCCGGGCAGCTGCTGGTGCTGCTCCAGTGGGAAGGGGCCTTCCTCGGGCTCCTGGGCAGCGCCCTGGGCCTGGTCGCCACGCTGCTGCTGCGGGCGGGCCTGAATGCCCTGCACATCGAAATGCCCGCCCCGCCCGGCACCAGCCATGGCTATGAACTGGACATCCATTTCGTGCCAGCCGTCTACGCCATCGTGGCCATCGGTCTTCAAGCCACGATCCAGGTGAGCGCCCTGTTCCCGGGCCTGAAGGCCGCTCGGCTGCGCATCGTGGAGGCGCTGAGGCATGTCTGAAAAGGAGTCTTCAGTCCTCATCAGACGGCGCATGCGCCGTCTGATGTCTATGGTCAGTCCTCAGTCTTCAGGAAAAAAGGCGCCGCGGCTTGCGTGGTGGGTGGCCACGGGCTTTGGCAGTGGCTACTTGAAGCCGGCGCCGGGCACCTGGGGCAGTCTGGCGGGACTGGGGGCCTGGCTGCTGCTGGTGCGCGGAGTGCGAGGGATGGCCTTCGCGCCCTGGGCATTGCTGGTCGCGCCCATGGCCCTGGCCCTGTTGGCGGTATGGGCGGCGGACCGTGTGGTAAGGGAAACCGGCCAGAAGGATCCGTCATTCATCGTGGTGGACGAGTGGACCGGCCTCTGGTTCGCCCTCACGCCGCTGCTCTTCACAATCACCGTGCAGCCGCAGCCCTGGCTGCTCTGGACCGCGCGGCTGGTGGCGCCTTTCATGCTCTTCCGGCTCTTCGACATCTGGAAGCCGGGCCTCGTCAATACCGCTCAGCGCCTGCCCGGAGGCTGGGGGGTGGTCCTGGACGATGTGCTGGCGGGTAGCCTCGCGGCCCTCCTCGTGTGGCCCCTGGACCAGTGGCTGGGCCGGCAGTCGCTGCTGCACCCCACTTTATGGGGCGCGTGACGTCGGTGGATCATCTCCAATGAGGCCCGGGACTGGGGTGAATCCACGCAAATCGTGCCCAGTGTTGGAAAATGGATTCTTAGCGTTTAATCAAGTCTGATGCTTCATCTAAGCTGGAACCGTTGGCCGAGTTCGCCCTTCATGCACGGCTTGTTCGCGTGCGTCGCCCTGGCCCTGTGCGCCCCCTCCCAGGGGCGAGAGGCCGTGCGGGTGGGCGGCACGGGCGCAGGGGCTGGTGCCCTTCAGGCACTGGCGAAGGCCTATGAGCGGCGCCACCCTGACCACAGCGTCCAGGTCCTTCCAAGCATCGGCAGCTCCGGCGGCATCCATGCCGTCATCGATGGGAAGCTAGAGGTGGGATGCACCTCACGCCCCCTCAAGGCTGAGGAATGGGTCCCAGGTCTGGTGGCGATCCCCTGGGCCACCACCCCCTTCGTGTTTGCCACGCAGGCCTCCACACCCGCGGAAGACCTCACCCTCTCCGGCATCGAGGACATCTATGCCGGGCGGCGCACCCAATGGAAAGACGGCCGTCCCATCCGCCTGGTCCTGAGGCCGAAATCCGATGCGGCCCATGCCTATCTGTCTGAGGTCACGCCCGGCATGCCCTCGGCCCTGAACCACGCCCATGCCCTGGCGGGAGTCTGCGTCGGAATGACGGATCAGGATGCTCTGGCCTATATCGAGAAAACGCCAGGATCCTTCGGCACCACCGTCCTGGGACTGATCGTGTCCGAGGGGCGGAAGGTGCAGGCACTGGCCGTAGATGGTGCAAGCCCGATGGACAAGCGTTACCGCTTCGCCCTCACCCTCACCCTGGTGCACCGGCCCGCCGGAGCCTCTTCGGCCACGCGCGGATTCCTCGAGTTCGCCGGATCGAAGGATGGCCGCAGCATCCTGGTCCAGGCCGGGTATCTCCCGCTTCCCACCGACCCACCCAGACGTGGGAAGTAGCCGTGCTGCGCCGCCGGACCTCCGTCAGCCATGCCATGGTTCGGCACCTGAGCCGCCTTGGAATGATCACCACCATCTGCCTGACCTTGGCCATCCCCGTGGTGTTTGCCATCCTCTCGATCCATGTGGCCCGGCAAGCCCTGGATCTTGAAACCACCCACACGGCACGGGCCCTGGAACGGATTGTGATGGACCGGCCCGACCTCTGGGACTACGAGTTGCTTCGCATCCAGGAACTCCTCGACACACCCACCTTCGACAACAACCCAGAGGACAGGGTGGTCCACCCTCTGGGGGGACAGAGCCTGGCCCGGACCTCGTTCCGCGCGACCCGTCCAACCCTCCGAAGCAAGGTCGCCTTCCACGATTCAGGCCGGGTGGCGGGATACCTTGAAGCCCGCCGTTCCGTGCGGCCCCTCCTCATCCAGACCCTGATGGTCGCGCTGGCAAGCGCCGCGGTGGGCTGGGGCTTGTTCATCATCTTCCGCCTCCTCCCCATCCGCAGCCTGGGGCACGCGATTGCGGACCTCTCGGATGAACGGCAGAAGCTGGCCGCCACCCTCCGTGCCATCCCCGATGGCATCATCGCGGCGGACGACGATGACCGCGTGATCTTCCTGAACCCATCCGCGGAATGGTTCCTGGGCTGTCCCTCCGATGCCGCCGTGGGCAGGCCGCTCTCGGAGGTCTACCCAGTCCACCGGGTGGTGGATCCGGGACCGGGCATCAGCCGTGGCCAGGCAGAGATCCAACTCGGGGATGAACCGGCCCGGAT
>JANXYT010000405.1 GCA_025355915.1 Holophagaceae bacterium | reverse complement strand
TGAAGGTGGCGCGCTTCCATTCGCCGGCCTTCAGGCTGGCATTCGCGGCTGGGATATGGCGGCAGGCGGACAGCAGCAAGGCTAGGGTGTGTTCAGCGGCGCTGTTCGTGTTGCCGAAGGGGGCGTTCACGACAATGACGCCTTTGGCGCTGGCGCAGTCCACGTCGACGTTGTCGATGCCGACCCCGGCCCGGGCGACGATTTTTAGGTTCGTCGCGGCGTCCAGCAGGGCCTTATCCACCGTCGTGCCGCTGCGGGTGATGATGGCGTCGTACTCGCCGATGCAGGCCAGCAGAGCCGCCTTGGAGAGGCCCAGACGCACATCGAGGCGGATACGGGGGTCCGCCTGAAGCAGGGCTAGACCCTCGCCGGTCACCTCGTCGGTCACGATGATCTTCATGGCGTCCCCTGTCCGGATCGGTTCCTGGTCGGCATAAAAGGAATCCCCCACCTTATCGATGGAATCCCCGCAGGACAAGGATTGGGCGGCGGCGGGCTACTTCTTGTAGATGCCAGCCCCGAAGATCAGGTTGTCCCATACCTCGATGTAGCTGGTCTTGGGTTCCTTCTTGCCGTCCTTCGGATTCACGTACTTGTAGTCGTGCCAGCCCTTGCCCTTAGTCTTGGCCAGCTTGATGCGGTCCTGCACGAATTCCACACCGTCGGGATCCTTCGCCTTGAACTGGTTGACGCCCACCTTGCCCGCACCTTGGCCGTGGGCGACGACCTTGCCATCCAGGTCGTAGACAAAGACATAGAGCTCTCCGCCATGGCGATGGAAACGGCCACCGACCTTGGTGATCTCCTTGAAGGCGGCTTCCTTGCCACTGGCCTTGGCAAAGGCGATGGCCTCTTTCACCAGGGCTTCTGTTTCAGCGGGAGTGGCCTCTTGGGCTGTCAACGTAAGGCAGAGGACAGGAAGGAGGAAGGCGGAAAGAAGGTTGCGAACCATGGATGCTCCTTGGAGGGATGCAACCCGTTTCGACCCTTTTCACTGGAGCTTGATTTCGGAAAAACTAGCCCTCCTGGTCCGGCAGCGGCTCGGGATCGGTGCCGAACACACCCTCCCACTTGGCGATGACCACGCTGGCCAGGCCGTTGCCGATGACGTTCACCGTGGTGCGGGCCATGTCCATGATTTCGTCTACGGCCAGCAGCATGGCGACGCCCGCTTCGCCGGGCAGGCCGAAGCTGCCGCAGGTAGCGGCGATGATCACCAGCGTGGCGCGGGGCACGCCAGCCACCCCCTTGCTGGTGAGCATGAAGGTGAAGACCATGAGCAATTGCTGGCCCAGGCTCATGTGGATGCCCGCGGCCTGCGCGATGGTGAGGCTGGCCAGCACCAGATAAAGGGTGGAGCCGTCCAGGTTGAAGCTGTAGCCCGTGGGGATGACGAAGCTGGCCACCTGGCGCGGCACGCCGAAACGGACCACCTCTTCCAGCAGCTTGGGCAGGGCCGCCTCACTGCTGGCCGTGCTGAAGGCGGTCAGGGCCGGATCCTTGATGGCCTTCACGAAGCCCAGGACGCGGATACCCGCCAGCCAGGCCACCGGCACGAAGACCAGGATGAACAGCAGGGTCAGGGCGAGGTAGAGGCTGCCCACGAGCAGGCTGTACTGCTTAAGCAGGTGGAGGACGGCGGGCCACCCCTTGAGGATGGCTCCGTTCACGACCTGCCCGGCGGCCATGTGGCTTACGTTGTAGGCCATGGCGCCGAAGACGCCGAGGGGGGTCAGCATCATGACAAAATCCGTGTACTTGAACATGGTCTGGGCCACGCCATCGAAGAAGGCCAGCACGGGCTTGCCCCGCTCGCCCACCTTGGTGAGGGCGATGCCGAACAGCGTGGCGAAGATCACCACGGGGAGAATGTCCCCCTCGGCCGCGTGCAGGATCAGGTTGGACGGAAACAGGTGGAGGGCGATCTCCCAGCCCGTTTTCGCTTGGACCGCCGCCACCGTGGCATGAGCCCCCAGGTCCATGGGCAGGTTCGCCCCGGGCTTCAGCCAATTGGCCACCCCGAGGCCGATGAACAGCGCCAGGGTGGTGACAATCTCGAAGTACAGCAGGGCCTTGACGCCCATGCGGCCCACGGCGCGAATATCGCCGGTCTGAGCGATGCCTACGATGATGGTGGATAGCAGCAGGGGGACGATCAGGCCCTTGATGAGGCTGATGAACGCCTTGGAGAGGAACCGGAACAGGTGGTAGGCCCCGGGGTACTGGTCTTGGGGCAGGAAACCGCCCAGCACCACGCCCATGGTGAGGCCCACGAAGATCCAGAAGGTGCTGGAGCGGTACCAGGGTCGCTTCACGATCACGGAAACCTCACGGGTGGAGCGTTAAGGAAATATGGCAAGTTTGGCATGGGACGCCGCTTGTTAACCCGGGGTAGAATTGAACTCTCTTTTGGAGTCAATGGAATGGCCCGGGCCAAGCGTTGGAATCTGCTGAACACCCTCTTCCTCACCGGGACCCTGATTCTGGCGATGGTCCTTGTACCCTGGCGATTGGCCACCTCGGGCCTGCGGTGGAGCGAGGCCCTGGTGTTCGTGGGCATGACCTTCGCCATTGGCACGGCCATCAGCGGCGGCTATCACCGGCTGTTCAGCCACCGGGCCTACAAGGCCTCCTGGCCCGTGCGCTTCCTGTTCCTGTGTGTGGGCGCCGCGGCCTTCGAAAACTCAGCGCTCAAATGGGCGAGCGATCACCGCGTGCACCACCAGCATGTGGATACCGATCAGGATCCCTACACCATCGGCCGCGGGTTCTGGTTCGCCCATTGGACCTGGGTCATGGAGGAGAAGGCCCTGCCCCTCGCGGGCGTGGCGGATCTGGAGAAGGATCCCCTGGTGCGCTGGCAGCACCGGAACCACTTCCTCATCGGGGCCGTGGTGGCCCTGATCCCACTGTGGATCGGCCTCGCCACCGGCAACGTCCTGGGTCAGCTGATCTTCGGCTTGGCCCTGCGCATCGTGGCGACCCACCACAGCACCTTCCTCATCAACAGCGCCGCCCACATGTTTGGCAGCCGTCCCTACACGGACACGAACACTGCGCGAGACAACTGGCTGCTGGCGCCCCTTACCTACGGCGAGGGCTACCACAACTTCCACCACCAGTGGCAGTGGGACTACCGGAACGGCGCCCTCTGGTACCAGTGGGATACCACCAAATGGTTGCTTAATACCCTCCGCTGGCTGGGCCTGGTGGGCCAGTTCCGGCGTGTCTCCGCCGCCGCCATGACCCGGGCCCGGCTCCTCATGGAAGAGAAGCGCCTGCGGGAGCGCCTGGCATTGGCCAGCCCCGGGGCCGCCTCCCCCATGCAGGCGCGGCTGGCCGCAGCCCGGGTGAAGCTCGACACCGCCCTGGCCTCCCTGCATGAGCGGCACGAGGTCTGGGGCCAGAAGAAGGCCGAATGGCGCGCCAAGGGGATGGCCAAGGCCGAGGCCTGGCGCGAGGCCAAAGCCGAGTGGGAGGCCTCGATGGCCCAGCACCGGGCCGATCTCAAGATGGCCTGGGCGGAATGGAAGGCGGCCCGGCTTGAGGTCCGCAGCTCGCTCGTGTATTCCTGATTCCAGCCACCCCACCGCAGATCGCTGAGCACGCAGGGTCCCCATCGGTCTGCGTCAGTCGCGTCAGTTGCCCCAAGCCAGGGCGGTACGACGGTGCCCGTGGGATACTGACCCCCGTTCGACCCGTGGAGGATGCATGGCCCTGTTCGACCTCATTGTGATCGGCTCCGGCCCCGGCGGGTACATCGCCGCCATTCGCGCCGCGCAGCTGGGCCTGAACACGGCGCTCGTGGAGAAGGACCCAGCGCTGGGCGGCACCTGCCTTCACCGCGGCTGTATCCCCGCCAAGACCTGGCTGGAGACCGCCCACCGATTCGAGCAGATGCAGGTGGCTGGCGACTACGGCATCGACGGCGTGGACGCCAAGGCCCTGAAACCGAATCTGGAGGCCATCGTCAAGCGCAAGGGCCGCATCGTCTTCAAGAATGCCAAGGGCATCGAGTTCCTCATGAAAAAGAACAAGGTGACCGTGCTGAAGGGCTTCGGGAAGCTGCTGGGCGGCGGGAAAGTGGATGTGGCAGGCGAGGTGCACGAGGCCAAGCGCATCATCCTGGCCACGGGGTCGGCCCCCAAGGACATCCCCGGCCTGGAGACCGATGGCCAGCGGGTGGTCAACAGCGACCACATCCTGGAATTCACCGACCTGCCTGCCCACCTGGTGATTCTCGGCGCGGGCGCCATCGGCGTTGAATTCGCCTCAGTGTTCAGCCGCCTGGGATCGAAGGTGACCCTGGTGGAGTTCATGGGTACCATCCTGCCGCTGGAGGACGAGGACATCGGCCTGGAGCTGGCCAGGATCTTCCACAAGGCCTACAAGATCGACGTGCGCACCAAGACCAAGATCACCCGCATCGAGAAGCGGACCGACGGGGTGGTGTGCCACCTGGAAGGGGAAACGCCCGGCGAGGTGGTGGGCAGCCATCTGCTGGTGGCCGTGGGCCGCGCGCCCCAGATCGAAGGTATCGGGATCGAAAAGACCAAGGCCCAGGTGGATCGCGGCTGCGTGGTGATCGACCAGTTCATGCAGACCGGCGAGCCCGGCCTGTACGCCATCGGCGACATCGTGCGCACGCCCTGGCTGGCGCACGTGGCCAGCGACGAAGGCATCGTGGCCGCCGAGCACGCGGCCCGGAGCCTGGGCAAGGACGTGCACCCCCACCCCGTGCGCTATGACCGCTTTCCCGCCTGCACGTACTGTGACCCCGAGGTGGGCACCGTGGGCTTGAGCGAGAAAGCCGCCAAAGAGAAGGGCTACGACGTGCAGGTGGGCAGCTTCCCCTTCGCACCCATGGCCAAGGCCAACATCGTGGGCGAACCCCACGGCTTCATCAAGATCGTGGCCGACAAGAAGTACGGGGAGATCCTGGGCATCCACATCCTGGGCCCCAAGGCCACCGAGCTGGTGGCGTCCAGCGTCGCCCTGATGGGTGGCGAGTTCACGGTGGACGAACTCATCAACACCATGTATCCGCACCCCACCCTGAACGAGGTGTTCCCCGAGGCGGCCCGGGCCGTCTATGGGCGGGCGCTGAACATGTAGCTGGGACTCGATCAGGACGGGCCCGGCTTCGGTGCGCGGGTGGTCGGCAGTTGGAGGGACGCAAGCCAGAGGATGTTCAATAGAATTGGATCAGCCGGAGGCATAGACTCTTTTATTGCAATGAATCAGGTGGGGAAAACCCACTCGACAATGGGTAATAACCCCCATAGGCGGCTAGAGCCTTCGGCGTAGATTCATCCCTATTGGGTTTTAAAAACCTGCAGGGAGTCAGCGTTTCTGCGGGGCATTTTCAAACCTCATTCCCCAATCGCCGCGCCTAAACGCGGCTCGCGGAGGTTGTATATGGCTATCAGATTCGAAAGAGATCATTTCCGGGCTTCGGTCCCAGGGCTGAGGGGATTCCCCCTCCTTGGAATGGTCGCGACCTTCCTCATCTCCGCCCAGCCGGTGGTGGGGCAGCAAAGGATGTTGACCCCATCCATCTCCGCCCTCCCGACCTGGCAATCCAGCCCTGTGCTGACGAAGTTCCTCGAGGAAATGCGCGCCCCCGGCAAGATCACGGTGGCCCTTCCCGATGGAACCCGGACCTTCCCTGGAAGTCTCAAGGTGGCGGACCACTACACCATCGACATCAACGAATTCAAGGATCAACTGCATCCTGCCCTCCCCCCCACCACCCTCTGGGGCTACAACCCCACCCTGGCGCTCGGTGTGGGTGCAGGGGCCCCCGTCATCCAGTCGCACCTAGGGGGCATCATCATCGCCCAGCGGGGGAAGCCGGTCCAGGTCACCTTCCGCAACAACCTGCCGGACAAGCACATCCTGCCGGTCGATAGCAGCATCCAGGGCGCCGACCCCTCCGTGACCCAGAACCGCACCAGCACCCATCTTCATGGTGGGCTGGTCCCGTGGATCAGCGATGGCGGACCCTTCGCTTTCTGGGACCGTACAGGCAACCGGGGGATCAGCCTGCTGAGCAACGCTGTCCTGAATCCAACGGCCGCCCTCAACGAGGCGGAGTACTACTACCCGAACGATCAGAGCGCCCGCCTCATGTGGTACCACGACCATTCGATGGGCATCACGCGCCTCAATGCCTATGCTGGCATTGCTTCTGCGTACATCCTCCGGGATAAATTCGAAGCCCAGCTCGTGAAATACTTCGGGCTTCCGGGATATGTGGAGAATGGCGGACGGGAGCTGCCCCTGGTCTTCCAGGACAAGATCTTCCAGAACGGCAACATCCCCACCAACCCGGAC
>JANXYT010000491.1 GCA_025355915.1 Holophagaceae bacterium | reverse complement strand
GGTCATCGAAGTGGGCCGAGTATGCTCCCCCTGTGCCATGCGTGAAAAGAGCGCATCGATCGCTCACCTGCCGGGCGTCGCTGCCTTCAGCAGGGCTGAAGTGATTCGCCTCAGAACCCTGGGCCGGGAAGGTCATCACCTTCGTTGCCTCTCTCTTTCGAATTGAAGGGATTTGCACTCATCCTGATGGACGTGACAAGTGGCCTGAATGACAAACATATGTATAATTGTTGAAATAATGAATTTAAAAATATGGATCAAAAGTTGCTTTGGTTGGCCATGCGGTTCTTGTTGACCTGGATCAGAGAGATCACCCCATGAGGCTACGGACCATCATCATTCGGCGCCTTGAGGTGCTTTCCGCGTCAAGTCGGGATCGGGTACCGCGCCGGACCCAGATCAAACCGGGCCAGGCCTGCGCGCGGCATATGGCTCTTTCGTGGTTCACAGCAGCGTTCGCACTTGGCCTCATGGGCACGGCCTGCAGGAATCCCGATGAAGCGGCTCACAAGCCTGTCAATCAAGCCACCCGGTCCCAGGTCGCGAAAGCAGGCCAAGACGTGGACATCAAGCGGGTCGCTGCGGAGAAGCCGGCGGACCAGCCGGTCCCCGCCCAACTTCCCACCGCTGGCGAACTGACCGCGCGCAACGCTGCGGTGGAACGTCCCGCGGGCCAAATCGCCAGGAGCGATAAGGGTCAGGGGGCACCCGGGGCCGCTGCGGGGAAGGTGGTGGCTCCGACTCCGCCAACCCAAGCGACCGATCCAGTCAAAGGCTCGGAAGCCTTGCTGGCCGCAGTGGAGAATCCCGCAGATCAGGCCACCTTGGCCCAGGCCGCGAAAACACCCAAAAACGTGGACATCAAGCCTGCCCCGGCGGAGAAGCTGGCGGACCCGGCTGCCCCCGCCCAACCCCCCACCGCTGGCGATTTGAACGCGCTCAAAGCTGCGGCGGAAAGTCCGGCGGGCCAGGTCGCCGGGAGCGAAAAGGGTCAGCGAGTACCCGCGACTGCTGCGGAAAAGGTGGTGGCCCCGACTCCACCCACTCAGGCAGCCAAACCAGTCAAGGGCCCGGAAACCGTGCGGGCCACCACTCAGAACCCAGCGGATCAGGCCGCCTTGGCCCAGGTCGCCCGGAGAGACAAGGACTGGAGCGTGCGCAAGGCGGCGGTGGAAAGACTGACCAGCCAGGCCGTCCTGGCGCAGATCGCCATGTCGGAGGAGGACTTGGACATCCGCAAATTTGCGGTGAGCCGACTGACGGTCCAGGCCGCCCTGGCCAAGGTGGCCACCAGCGATAAGGATTGGAGCGTGCGGAAGGTCGCCGTGGGAATGCTGACCGACCAGGGCGTTCTGGCCAGAATCGCCTCGAGCGATGAAGACTCAGACATCCGCAAGCTTGCGGTGAGCCTGTTGACGGACCAGGCAGCCCTCGCCCAGGTGGCCAGGAGCGACAAGGATTGGAGCGTGCGCAGGTCCGCGGTGAACAAGCTAGCGGACAAAACGGTTCTGGCTCAGGTCGCGCTGGGTGATCCGGACCCGGACCTTCGCAAGCTCGCGGTGAGCAAGCTGGCAGAGCAGTCCGCCACGAACTAGACCGGCCGAGATCATTGGGGCGATGGAACAGCCGACGGTTCCTTGTTAGAGATGGTTTTACAAAGTCTTGCCGCCACCCTCAGCGATCCCTAGCCGGGCCCGAAGCTCGGAAATCTGGAAAGCGTGCGAGATGGGACTCGTAAAGGCGCACCAGAAATTCCATGAGAACCCATTCGTTTTCCCGGTGGTCTGTTCGCAGCAAGCGGTTGAGGTGCATGTGCGACAAGCTCCCCGCGAGGTGGGCCAGATCCTCCTGGATCAACCCCTGGTCGAAGGCTTCCCGAATCCGAGGCAGGCTGCAGAGACCAGGGAGTGAAGGCGAATCCGAGCCACGGGGTAAGCCCGACTCCAGGTCCTTTCGCAGGCCTCTGAACTTGGCCCCCATCTGCACGACCCCTTCCCCGGAATCGGCGAACTCCTTCCGGAAACCATCCCGGGCGGCCTCGGCCAGCCCCTTCCGCGCAGGGACACTCAAACCCAAGGCCGCCCAGATCGCATCCGTACGTCTAAGTCCGACCCTCCAGCGTTGCTCCAGCGTCAGGCCATCCACCAGTTGATTCAAAAGGTGCTGGCTGTCTTCGAAGAACCACCCTTCCGCCAACCCAAAGCCGAGGGAGCCGCCATAGCGCTCCCATTCCGGCTCGAAGGTATCCACCTGCCATTTCCAGAGCAGTCCCTGGGCCAAGGGGGCCTCCAGCTGCTTGTGGATCTGGGGCAGGAGTTCTGCGAGGAGCTGATGGGGGAGGCCGTGGAAGCGCAGCCGCAGGTGATGGTCCGGGTCACGGTAGCGAACGAAGTGCCAGCGGTCCCACAGCCCTTCCGCCCCGGTCGCGCGAAGGAGTGGTTCCAGTTCCACCAGGAGACGGTCCGCGCTGGCGGGCCCGCAGTAGAGCTTGAGGTAGAGCCATTCCGAACCGGGCGGGAAGGCCTGGACCCCGGCTGCATGGGTCATCGATGGGAGGGGGATCGCCTTCGGCTGGGAGGGTGACATCGCCTCGAAGGGAATAACCAGCTCGTGGGCGAAACATCCCTCCGGCGAGGTCACCAGGGCTTGGGCAGGGTCAGGGAAACACTCCGTGAGGGTGAAGGCGGAACGGCTGGAAACGAGGTGGCTCAGCGTCTCCACCCACAGGACCTGGTCCAGATCCACCAGCAGGCTGTTATCGGCATCGGTGAGCAGCACGAACCTGGGCAGCCCCCGCCTCTCCCGCAGGACCCGAAAGGCGCCCCAGGCCCCCTCCGGGGACCCCTTCAGGGCCTCCTTCAGTTCCCGGGCTTCGATCCTCCACCGCGCCTTGCTGAGGACGTGGCGTCCACGCGTGACCCGTGGCAGGAAGGGCTGTTCCGCCAAGGCGCCCCAGGACCAGCCCCCAGGGCGTCCGTCCTGGTCCTGCAGGTGGGCCAGGAACCGGTAGACCACAGGCCCGCGGGCGAAATTGTGGGCCGAGGACAGGCGGGGAAGCACCGGCCGTCCCAGCCGCCTGGAAGCCAGCCACACGCGATCCCCCCGCACGGTCAGCTGGAGGTCCGAGGGAAAGATCGTGTGGTCAGACGAAACGCCGGATGCGGCCAGGATGGGAATTTCGTAGTCCCGCAAGGCTGGCCGGGCCAGCACATTGCCCATCCGGCCTTCGGGCACGTGGACCACCTCGGCGAATACCGCATCCGGACGCAAGGATTCCTCTTTCCGAAGGTGGCGTTGGAGGGCGTCCCTCAATGCTGGCTCCCCGGAGGCGAATCGCCCCAGCCACCGCGCGGCCGTGGGGCCCGAATAATGTTCCATCCAGAAGTGGAATTCGCCCCGGTCCAAGGCGGCGAGACTGGAGGCCTCGAGGCTGGTCAACGCGGCGAACGAGGGGGGAAAGGGTTGGGGATCCGAAGGAGCGAGGGCCTCCACATCAGCGTCCTCCAACTCCCATGTGAGGCCTCCCTGCCAGCGCGGGATTTGCTTCAGGAGAAACTGATCGCGGTGGGAAAGCTGGCGGGGAGCCGGCGAGCTTCTAAAAGGGAGGCCTTCCAGCAAAGGGGAATCCAGGGGCGCTCCCCCATCGAAGCCGATGCCGCTCTCTTCATCCAACACTTCCAGAAGCGGCATCCAGCGCAGGCCGTACCGCTCCAGGAAAGCCACTCGGAACCGACCCAAAGGGCCCTCCAGAGGTGGCGGGGTCAGCCGACGGAGCGTTTCGGCCCCCTCCTCCAGTGCCCCACGAACCGCGGGGGACAGGGCCAAGTCCGGGGCTGGACGGAAGAGATCGACCTGAAGCACATCCCGGGTGTCGGCGGGTATTCCCAGGTCAGCCAAGGGCGCCGCCAGGTGGCGATAGCCCTCGGGGTAGGAGCCGAGGGCGGCGGCCTGAACGGTTTTCAATTCCAAGTCCAGCGTGATAAGCGGCTCAGCCTTGGAAGCTGTGACCGGATGGGCCTGGAGGGTCCTGATCACCTGACCCAGGGGATCGGGGCTGGTCAGCGGTGGCTGGAGGTCTCCACACAACACCTGGGCATCGATGATTTGGTCCAGAAAAGAACGGGCCTCCTGGGGCTCCACCTCCATGCGGCGGGCCAGGGTTGTCGTGAGTTCCTCCAGGCGCGAACCGTCCTGGGCTTGGTGCAGAACAAAGTCGAGGTGGCGCGTGGCCTCCACGGCCTCCAGGTGATAGGTCCGGCCCGGACCCCCGGCCTGCTCCCTGCGCTCGAGGTACCGGTACCACCCCCCGCGAGCGTACAGACTTGAGTTGGGTCGATAGATCCTGAAGGCCCGAACGTCCGGCTCCCGCTCCAGGCGATCCACCAAGGTCTCCAGAACACCCCAATCCAGGCGCACGGCCTTGCGGCCATCCAGCCACGGCCCCACCGAAAGCCGGCTGGCAGGTCTCCAGGTCCCCGTGGACACGCCCGCAAACAGGCCGAAGGGCGTCGAACGGCTGCTCATCCGGCCGAGGTATTTCAACAGGGCCCGTTCCACATTCCGGGCCGCCGGCCCCTCCAGGGAACCGTCCAGCCATGCGCCCAGCCGTGAGGCAAGATCGGGAGAGGCAAGGGTCACAGCCTCCCGAACGACATTGCGCCGGATCAGCTCGCGAAGGATCTCGCTTAAGGCGTCCCGACCCTTTTCCAGGTGCATCCCGGATGAGCCCTGAGCCTTTGCCGCCCACCCTGTTTGGTGTCGGGACAAAGCGCCCCACGGCAGCCCCGGCGTGCGCAGCACGAAAAAATCAGCGGTTTGGCAGGTGGGCCGGAGGGACATAAAGGGGGTGCTTCCTTGGAATAGAAGCATAGAGCCAACCCCAAGGAAGCGGCCTCTTGATCCAGAGAATGGGGAGACCCCCGAACGGTATCCCAGGTGGGCCTTAACGGTTGAAGTCGTGCTTAGATACCGTTCATGGAAAGGTGTTGGCTTTCGTCTTGGCAGGCCTCAGAACCATGGTTGCGCCCCGTGGCGCTACCTGGGAGTTCCCATGAACGGCAGCCTTTCTTTCCGCAAGGAATCCATTCAGCGCTCGAGCAGTGCGAGCGAGACCATGAGCCAGGCGCAGGAAGCCCAGGGACCGAGGGCTGCCCATGATCAGCGGCCCATTTCCCTCAGCACCTTGCTCACGCTTGGATGAACACCTGCCTGGGTTCGCCGAATCCGGAACCGGCTTGGCCACCGGATCGGCAAACCTCTGGACTACTTGGTTCCCGCTGGCCAAGAACTGGCGGGTCCTCGGAGCCTGTTATGCGCTTTGGGTCCTCCTCATCTTGCATGGGCAATGGATTATTCACCGCCTCGGGTCCGGGTGGATCTGGGCCACTTCCTTCTCCTCTCCGCTCGCTCACATCGGTGCTTTCGCCTTCCTAGCCCCCCTGCCCTGGATCCTGCCCCGCCGACTCCCCTCGCCCTGGCGGTTCATTCTGGGGTTCATCCTTTCGGTGCTCATCTGTGAACCGGCCTCAGCCCTTCTCCCTCTTATCGATGCTTGGATACTTGCTCATGGGAGTTGGCAATTCACCCTTGGCAAAACTATGGACATCTACCTCTCGCTGGTGGGGCCGGGCATGATGCTCGTGGGGGGGCTGGTGGCGGCCCGAGCCCGGTCCGATGAACTCCGGGAAGCCTCGGAAGCCGAGGCCCAGATCGCCAAGAATCACTTGCTCCAGAGCCAGATCCACCCACACGTGCTCTTCAACGCCCTCAACGGCCTGGCGGAACTCGTCTACAAGAATCCCAAGGCCGCCGAGCGTGCCATCCGGCATCTTTCCGACCTGCTCCGGCGCATCATGCGAGCGTCTGAGTACATGCGGTTGCCCCTGGGGGAAGAACGGAAGATCATTGCGGATTTCCTGGCCCTGGAGGCCATTCGGCTGGGGGACCGGCTCCGGGTGGTTTGGGAATGGGACGAGGGTCTGGACTCGATCGAGGTGCCACCCCTCCTCCTTCAGCCCCTGGTGGAAAATGCCATCAAGCATGGCATCGCACCCAGCATTCCGGGCGGAGATCTGATCCTTCGGGTCCGGGCCCAAGATGGGACGATCTGCCTGGAGGTTTGGAATTCCGGGGCACCCTTTCGCGACAGCGACGAGGGAAGAGGCATTGGTGTGAAGAATCTGCGTTCCCGGCTGGCTTTGCATTTCGGCCACCGGGCCAGCTTCTCCATCGGGCCCTCGGGCGACGGGACGCTTGCCTGCATTCGGCTGGAGGCGAACCAAGTAGAATATGCCCATGGAACGCCTAAAAGCCCTGGTGGTCGATGACGAGCCCCTGGCCAGGGAGCGGCTATCCCGGTTGCTTCAGGAAGCCGACTGCACCGTCGTAGGTGAGCTCGGAGATGGCCTGGCCCTTCTCCGATGGCTGAAGCAGCCGTACGACGTGGATGTCATCTTCCTGGATATCCAGATGCCCGGACCCAGCGGAATGGAGGTGTTGGCGGAAGTGGTGACCTGTCCTCCCGTGGTCTTCGTAACCGCTCACTCCACCTACGCGGTACGCGCCTTCGAACTTGCCGCCGTGGACTACCTGCTGAAACCGGTGTTCGAGGACCGGCTGGCCAAATGCCTGCAGCGGTTGCGCCAACAGCTGATTCGACCGCTTACACCAACGGAATTGAAGACCCTGCTGCCACCCCCCGTGCGCTTTCCCATTCGGGTGGAAGACGGGGAAATATTCATGGAATTGGAACTCATCACCCATTTTGAACTGGAGAATGACCGGGTATGGGCCTGCCGGGGCCTGAATCGCTATGTGACCCGCTGGACCTCCCTCTCTGAAGTGGAACAGGCCTTCCCGGACGACGGATTGCTTCGGATTCAGCGCCACCTGCTGCTTCGGCCCCGAATGGTCAAGGGGATCCGTCCCACCACGGCGGGGCGAATCAAGGTGATGATCGCCCCCAAGTTGGAATTGACGGTCAGCCGCGCTATGACCCCTCGGACGAGAGAATGCATCCGGCCTGAATCCCTGTAAGTCGCTGTCAGAAAACAATTGTGTCGCTTCGATTGGATGAGCGACATAAGGGGCCGTTACGAAACAGCCTGAAAAAACACTGGTTGTTTCGTAACGGCCCCTAATGCATCCGGTTCCATGGGCGCCCGATCCACGCCCACCCGTGGGATCCCGAAAAACGACGGCAGGGGCGAGAAGTTTTACCGTTCGGAGGCGAAAGAAGCACCGTTCAGCGGAATTCGAATCCCGGCTTCATGGCGGGACCTAAGATTCCCGAATGATCTTGAGATCCTCATTGCCCAGCTTGTTCAGGAGGCTTTGAGCTCCGGGAGATTTTGATGGGTTCAATTCGTGCATGTCATTCCTCTCGGTACCCTAATCCCCTCCCCCCCCTCATACAGTTCGAACCGTGGAAGTTTATAAGTCTCAGCGATTCCAAGTATCGGGAGACCTTGGCGGTGGCCAAAGTGGCAACAGAAAAAAGGCAGTTGGAGGAGACCAGCAAGCGCCTCTCCTCCGCACTCGATCAGGTCTTGGAGGTCATTGCCATCCTTGATGCCGGCGATGGCTCCATCATTTATTCGAACACCAATTTTTCACAGATATTCGGAAACCCCAACCAATGGCCCCCCCACCAGAAGTTCACGGTCCTGTTCGAGTGCCAGATGCTCGCCACGGCACTGGAGCAGGCCCGCTCCGGCCAAGCCTGGAAAGGCCGTTCCTCCCTGAAGACCTATGCCGGGAAAAGCATCGTATTTGAGGGGACTGTCTCTCCGGTGCGCAATGTCGAAGGCGTCGTCGAATCTTTGGTGGTGAGGCTCCGAGATATCACCCTTGAGGTCGAGAAGGATCGCCATTTGAGGCAGGTCCAGAAGATGGATGCCCTGGGGGCTTTGGCGGGAGGGATGGTCCACGACTTCAACAACCTGATCTGCGCCATTCTCAGCGCAGCGGAACTAATTGAAAGACAGGTGGGACCAGACAGCCCCATCCAGAAAAAATTGGAGCTCATTCAGCAGGTGGGTGGCCGTGCCAGAGAACTGAGTAAACAGATCCTGAACTTCAGTCGCCGCACGGATGATGCATGGATCCCCTTCGACCTCACGAGCCTTATCACAGAGGTGAAATGCCTCCTGCAGACCACCTTCCCGAGTAATGTCGAGGTGCGGAGTGAGCTAGCCAAAGGGATTCGGATTCTTGGGGACCCATCTCAACTCCACCAAGTGCTCATGAACCTGGGCATCAACGGGAGCCAAGCCATGCAGCCGGATGGTGGAGTTTTATCCATCCACCTCGAGCAGGTGGAGACCGGCCGGAGGGTGGGCGATCAGTCCTTTCTCGAGCCATGCGTCCAGCTCACCGTAAAGGACACCGGATGCGGCATGGACCCGTACACGCTGGAAAGAATCTTCGAGCCCTTCTTCACCACCAAGGACGTGGGTCATGGGACTGGGCTCGGCCTTTCCGTCGTGTATGGCATTGTTCACGCGCACGGGGGGAACCTGCATGTCTCCAGCGAGCCAGGCAAGGGAAGTTCATTTAAGATCCGCCTTCCCATCTACCAGGACCTGAACAAGGGCATGGATGGGAGTTCCATCGAATCACGCGTAAGTAGCCTATTTAAATATATTTAGATTTCAAACCCATATTCCGTTTCCAGCAAAGATGTTGGATAGGGCGCAGGGAACAGAGAAGGACCTGTCGCTGCACACCTGATCAGGACATCCACGAGGCTGGTCGCGGGCGGGCTTGGAAAAATCATGAAGATTTTGGGGATGCATCTGGCTGGACCGGCTCGTTGAGATTACATTCCCCTTCCACGGTGGTGCACCCACCAAGCATGAAACCTCAACCGCATAGGCTCTATGGTCGTTCCGGGAGGTTAGCTCATGAACCCGTCCATGGGATTCCTGCTCGTCCTCGGCATGATGGTCCTGATCTTCCTGGGCCCTGAATGGGTCATGGGACTCATCCGGGAGTACCAGGGGTTCAAGAAATCCGGCCAGCAGAACTAGGGTTTTCGTGCCCGCCCAAGGTGCGCGGCGGAGTCAGCATAGGCTGGTAGCCTGAAGCTGGCGGATTGAATCGCGGAAAGATCCTCTGGTCAGTCGCGACCAGGCTTCACCAGGAAGACCAGCGCGAGGCCCCCAGCCAGTGCGGCGATGCCAGCGATCGGCGCGATGGGAACGGTTTTGCGCGTCAAGGCTGTGGCCTGGAGCGACCCGATATCCAGCACCTTTTCTCGCGTGGTGTAAGTGAAACCGCCATAGGCGAGCGCCAGCACGCCAAGAACGATCAAAACGATTCCAATGAGCCTCATAAAATACCCTCCAGCAGAAAATAGGCACGGCGCATGCCAGACGGGATTCGCGATGGGAGTTCCAGCCCCACGCAGGGTGGGCGTCGAGCAAGACATCCTGCCGGGGCGGCTGACGGCTTCAGGTTGGGCTGCGAGCATGCCGCCACATCAACCAAGCCGTCTATCCACGGGAAAACCCTCTCCTTCAAACTGATGCAGTCGTTCATTCGTATTGATTGAATCGGCCATTCGACGTCGGATGAAGGATGGTTCACGACACCCATATCATGCAACTTTTCCTATTAGATAACCCATCAGCTGGATTCGGCATGGAAGCTGCGAAGCCCTTCGAATGAATCGACGAGGTCGTGTGTCGATTGTGATGCTGACGAGTCCAAATCAAGACGGATTTTTGCGGAAGGGCGTCGTCATACACACAACAGGAAAAGTGCAAAAAAAACCGCCCATGGATACTCACGACGAGCCCACTCCGGGAGCATTGAAACCCGGGCCCGCCCCCTCGCCTCCCCCTGGGGGGTGGCGGCGATTCGTGAATGCCTGCCGCACCCACCGGGGCAAGACCATCCTGGCTGGCTTGGCCCTCTGCATCATGGTCGTCTTGTGGTCCGTGGATGCTTTGGTTGCTGGCCCCATGCGCACGTGGGCCGAGCGGACCATGAACTCAAAATTGAACGGCTACACCGTTCATATCGCCCGCGTCCGCCCCCACCTCTGGAGGTTGGCCTTTGACCTGGACAATCTGGTCCTGATGCAGAACACGCACCCGGATCCCCCCGTGGCGGACTTCGGCACCCTGGAATTCTCCATGGTGTGGGGCGAGTTACTGAAGTTCAAGGTGGCCGGGGATCTGACCATCAAGCGGCCTGCCTTGCACATCAACTTGACGCAGATCGAGGAAGAAGCCAGGAGCCATGTGAGCCTGAAGGACCGGGGGTGGCAGCGCGCAGTGGAATCCATCTTTCCCATCAAACTGGATCGGGTGAGGATCGAAGACGGATCCCTGCTCTACCTTTCCAGCGGCACGGCCAGCAAACCCCTCCAACTCACCAAGGTTTACATGGTGGCCAAGAACGTGCGCAACATCGCGGCGGCCAAGGGCACCTATCCATCGCCCGTGACCCTCGAAGGCGTGCTGTTCGATACGGGCAAGGTCTGGTTCAAGGGGGCGGCAGATTTCCTTCGGGAACCCTACGTCGCCGCCCAGGGAGAGATCCGCCTGACCAAGGTCCCCCTGGATCGCCTCAACCCCCTTGCCCAGGATTTCCAGCTCAGAACCAAAGGTGGGTTTCTTTCGGTCAACGGGTCGGCGGAATATACGCCTGAGGCCCAAATGGCCCATCTTTCGGAAGTCCTTTTCGAGAACCTGCAGGTGGATTACGTCACCAGCCAGGCCACCAAGGCCAAGGAAATAGAGCATGGGAAGCAGGCGGTGAAGTTGGCCAAGAGCGTTCGCAATGACCCCCAGCTAAAGCTTCAGGTGGATTCCCTGAA
>JANXYT010000382.1 GCA_025355915.1 Holophagaceae bacterium | reverse complement strand
ACGTTGCCGGCGCCGGTGGCAGCCTTGGTGATCATGGCGCCCAGGTAGCCCACGAAGGGTGACGCGGCCTTGCCGCCCACACTGGGAATCTTGGCCACGCCAAAGTTGATCTTCGCCTTCTTGAGGTTGTCCCAGGCCCAGGGGCCGCTGATCATCATGGCGAGCTTGCCCTGCGCCATCTGGGATTCCATATCGGAGTAAGAGGCGCCCTTGGGCATCACGCCCTCCTTGACCAGTCGCGTGAGCATCTCGGCGCCCACCAGGGCTCCGGCATTGTTCACGCCCGTGTCCTTGGCGTCATAGGTGCCATCGGCCTTCATCTTGAAGGCGTAGCCGCCATTGGCGGCCAGCATGGGCATGGTGAAGTAGGTGTTGGTGTAGTCCCAAAGAATGGCCTTCTTCCCCTTCGCCACCAGGGCCTTGTCGAGGGCGAAGATCTCCTCGAAGGTCTTGGGAGGCGTCTTCACCAGGGCCTTGTTGTAGATCAGCGACACCGCCTCGATGGCCACGGGGTACGCCCAGACCTTGCCTTTGAGGGTGAAGGCCTGCCAGGCCGTGGCATCGATGTCGTCCTTGATCTTCTTGCCGGGGGTCACCGCGTTGATGACGCCGCTCTCGGCCCACTCGCCCACGCGGTCATGGGCCCACATCCAGATGTCCGGGCCCTTGCCCTCTTCGGCGGCCTGCTGGAACTTGCCAGGGGCGTCTTCGGGGTGTTCGACGATGACCTTGATGCCGGTCTTCTTGGTGAATTCGTCGCCGACTTTCTGAAGGCCCTTGTAGCCCTTGTCGCCGTTGATCCAGATGAGCAGTTGGCCCTTTTCCGCAGCCAGGAGCTGCGTACAGGCACCGGCGACGAGGATCATGGCGGCGGTCGTCGCCAGCTTGCGGAAGGTGGATGAAATGGTCACGACTGACTCCTTTGAAGATGGCCCGAAGGCCCGGTGGAACGGGTTGGTGGCGCTAGGGAAACCGGGGAAGGGTCCGGTCATCCGGGCCAAAGAGCAGGCAGTGCTTCGCCGGGAAGCTGAGGTGGGTCTCGTCGCCGGTCCGGAGGGGATTCTCGGGCTTGGCCTTGACGGTCAGCTGCCCTGGGCTGCCCGGCGACTGCACGTAGAGGAACACGGTGTCCCCCAGGTGCTCGGCCACGATCACCGAGGTTTTGGCCGTGCCTTCGCCCGCCACCGTACCGGCCAAGATGCGCTCCGGGCGAATGCCCAGCGTGAGCGCCGTGCCCTCCGCCAGTCCCCGGGCATCCGCGCCTGCGGTAAGCAGCGTGCCGTCCTCGAGCTTCACCGTGGCCCCGGTTTCCGCCGCCGCGACCAGGACACAGGGCAGGAAATTCATCTTGGGCGAGCCAATGAAGCCCGCCACGAATCGGTTGGCAGGATGGTGATAGAGCTCCAGGGGTGCGCCCACCTGCTCGATGCGACCCTGGTTGATCACCACGATGCGGTTGGCCAGCGTCATGGCCTCCACCTGATCGTGGGTGACGTAGACCATGGTGGTGGCCAGATCCTTGTGCAGGCGCGCCAGCTCGACCCGCATCTGCACGCGTAGGCCCGCATCCAGGTTGGACAGGGGCTCGTCGAAGAGGAACACGCCGGGCTTCCGAACAATAGCCCTGCCGATCGCCACCCGCTGGCGCTGCCCCCCCGACAGCGCTTTGGGACGGCGCTCGAGCAGGGGTTCGATCTGGAGAATCTCGGCGGCCTTTTGCACGGCAGCCGCGATCTCCCCTTTGGACTGCCCGGCCAGCTTGAGGCCGAAGGCCATGTTCTCGGCCACGGTCATGTGGGGATACAGGGCGTAGCTCTGAAACACCATGGCGATGCCGCGCTTGGAGGGCGGCACCTCGTTCATGGGCTTGCCGCCGATGAACAGTTCCCCGCTGCTGATCTCCTCCAGACCGGCGATGCAGCGCAGCAGGGTGGACTTGCCGCAGCCCGAGGGCCCTACGAAGACGATGAATTCGCCATCCTCGATCACAAGGTCGATCCCGTGCAGG
>JANXYT010000363.1 GCA_025355915.1 Holophagaceae bacterium | reverse complement strand
GATGTGAAGGGTGACACCCTCAAGGGCGTCGAGGTCGTGCGGGTGCTCTACCTTCCCCTTGGCCTGGCCAAACCCACACCTGAAGAGGTCTTCAGTCGAGGCGAGGTGGTGCTGGAGCGGCGGCGTCCGGACCTGCCTGGGCCCGGCGAGGAACTCATCATGGATCTGAAATCGCTGCAGCGGCCCCAGGGCTGGATCGTGATCGTGGCCGTGCGCCTGGGCAATGTGGCGGGGCGCCCCAGCGAGGTGCTGCCCTGGATGGATCCGGCGCTCTGATGGGCCGTGGGCGAGGGCCTACTGGCCGCTTTCACGGGCTTCCAGCCGGAGCGCCCACCACTGCACTACGGCGTGCGCCAGCTGATCCTTTGGCAGGGGACCGATGGGAGGTTGAGGCCCCTGAGCCGTGACGGGCGTCAGGGTGTTGACCTGAATTCCGAAGGCCCGGCCGCCCTGCACATCGTTCACCAGCACCGCATCCAGCTTCTTCTGCTTCAGCTTGGCGCTGGCGTGCTCCAGGTGCCGCTCGCTTTCGGCGGCGAAACCGACCACCCACTGGTCCGCGCGCCGGACAGCGGAGAGGCGCGCCAGGATGTCCGGAGTCCGCACCAGAACCATGGTTTCGGCCCCGTCACCCTTCTTCACCTTCTCGGAGGATGGGGTCTCGGGACGCTGGTCGGCCACGGCCGCGGCGGCCACGACGCCATCGGAATCCGCCCAATGGGCTTCGCAGGCCTCCAGCATCTGCTGGGCGCTGCGGACGCGGACTGTCTCGACGCCCCAGGGCGCCGGCAGGTCCCCGCCCAGCACGAGCTGCACCTTGGCCCCCACGTCCCGGAAGGCCCGGGCCAGCTCGATGCCCATGGCGCCGGTGCTGTGGTTGGTGAAGGTGCGGACCGGATCCAGATCCTCCCGGGTGGGGCCTGAGGTGATGAGCACCAGCCTGTCTTTGAGGGTCCGAAGTTTCGGCGTCCCATGCACCTGGATGGCCTCGGCGATGGAGGCCACTTCCGCCAGCTTGCCTGAGCCCTCTTCGCCACAGGCCAGGACGCCTTCTCCCGGTTCCACGACTGCGTGGCCGAAGGAGCGCAGCCGTGCGAGGTTGGCCTGCACCGCGGGATGTTCCCACATGCCCGTGTTCATGGCCGGGGCCCAAAGCACTGGCGCCCGGGTGGCCAGCAACACCGTGCTCAGCAAGTCGTTGGCGAGCCCATTGGCGGCTTTCCCGAGGATATTCGCCGTGGCAGGGACTACGGCCACCAGCTCGGCCCAGCGGGCCAGTTCGATGTGTTCGATGCTGGGGTTCGCGCGCCATTCCCCCTGGTCGGGGTTGGCGCCGTAGCAGGGTTCGCCCGTCAGGCTGGTAAGGGTGAGGGGCGTGATGAACCGGGCCCCTGCTTCCGTGAGGATGCAGCGGACCCGGTGGCCCTGGTTGGCCAGCAGGCGGGCGAGTTCCGCGGACTTGTAGGCGGCGACGCCGCCGGTGATGCCCAGAATGATCCTCATCAGAGGGCTCCCGGTAGGCCATGCAGCTTGCGGATGATCCCGATCTGGCCCAGGTGGTAGCACTCGTGCATGTAGAGGAAGGCCAGCACCTGTTCCAGGGGCTGCTCAGTGCCCAGGGCCGGATTCAAGGTCGGACGGTCCCAATCCGCCAGTGCCTGGAAGGCCTTCTTCAAGTCCAAGTCCGTGGCCCTGAACGCCTCGACCAGTCCCGCCCAATCCAGGTGGGCGCTGGCTCCCGGGCCTCCGCGGGCATAGTGCTGGCCCCAGGCCGGATCCTCGGGAAGGCTGGCTCCGAGCAACTTCAAGATCCGCTGGCGGGTCATCACCAGGTGACCCACGATCCAGGCCGCCGAAGCCACGCCATTGGCCGGCCGCTTCGCTGCCAGTTCAGGCGTGAGCCCGGCACCGTTCAGCTCCAGCAGCCGCACATTGTTGCCGAAGGCTGTGCGCCAGAGCTTGCCCCGTTCCATGGTTCCTCCCGAGAAAACCCCTCATCCTACCTCCAACCGTTGCCGGAAGCCCGTTCCGATGCTATGCTTCCTGGTTCGGAGTGCCCCATGACCCAGCGCACCATCGTCCGTGTCCCGGATGAAATCGCCAACAAGTACCGCTTCGTCGTCATTGCCGGCAAGCGCTGTGAACAGCTTCAGCGCGGCGCCTTCCCCAAGGTCGAAGTGATCGTGCCCGTGAACAAGCATGGACAGGCCCAGGATGCCCCCAAGCTCGCCTCCTTCTGGGGCCAGGTGGCTGTGGCCGAAGTCGAGGAGAATCGCATCGCCTTCGAGGAGGCTGAAGTTATTGCCCTCGAAGACACCACGGTGGTCGCCATCTCCGGCGAATAGTCGCGGATCTTCCCATCAAAAGGCCCCCGGACCCACGGGGGCCTTTTGATGGTTGCACGTCATTTCCACACTCATTGAAATAAGGCCTTGCGACATCACTCCGCGGGAAGCATGATTCAACACTTGTTGAATTGGATGTCCATGCCCCTTTCTCCTTCCTCCCGTCCCCGCGGCCCCAAACCCATCAAGATGGATCCCGACCAGATCCTTGATGCCGCCCAGGCCGTGTTCGCCGAAGACGGACTCCGCGCCGCCAGCCTGCGGGCCATCGCTCGCAGGGCGGGCTGCGACCCGGCGCTGATCTACTACCACTTTGAGAGCAAGGAAGCCCTGTTCCAGGCCCTCCTCGACCGGCGTTTTCCGGCGGTCCTCCAGGACATGGAACAGCTGGCGGACCCGGCCGACCTTCGTCCCACAGCTCTCCGGCTTTGGGAGGTGCTGCTGATCTACCATCGGCACCTCAAGGACGAGCCGGGCCTCCGGTCCATGATCCGGGGCGAGATCGTCAGGGGCGCTGAAGGGCTCACCCTTCTCATCGAAGACCGCATCCGCCCCATCACGACGGCCATCCGGCAGGTCATCGAGCAGGGAATCGCTCGCGGGAACCTGCGGCCGGAACTCCACCCCTTGCTGGCCACCTTCTTCCTGGCGAAGATGCAGCTCGAGATCCTGGACGTGCTGCCGCTGGTGGTGCCCCGTCTCACGAACCTGCCCCCCGAAGCGGCCATCGTGACGGGCATGCAGGCCTGGTTTGACCTGTTCTGGCGCGGCGTCGCCCTGGATCCATTCGCGCCCGTGCCCCCCCTGCCCGATCCCGCCGCTTGAAAGGATTCCCATGCGCAAGCTCCTACTGATTCTGCCCCTCGTGCTGACCGCCTGCCACCGGGACAGCCGTCCCCTGCTCAATGGCCGCGTGGAGGCCTATCTCACGGACCTGGGTCCCCGGGCAGGTGGACGACTGGTGGAACTGCATGTGCACGAAGGCCAGCGGGTGAAAGCCGGGGACCTCTTGGCCCGGGTCGCCGCAGAGGAGCTGGACGCGGCGGTGCTCCGGGATCAGGCAGGCTTCGACAGCGCGGATGCCAAGCGCCTGGAATTGGATCGGGGCTCCCGGACCGAAGACATTGCTCAGGGCGAGGCCAGGGTCCACGACGCTGAAGCCGCGCTCAAGCTCGCCGAGGAGAGCCTCCGGCGCGCCCGGCGCCTGGTGGCGGACCAGGTGATGTCTCAGGCGGACCTGGATAACGCCATGAGTACTCGGGATCGGGCGGCCGCCGCCCTGAACCTTCAAGGAAAGGCCCTGGCGGAGCTGAGGGCCGGGGCCCGCATGGAACAGCGCCAGGCCGGCGGGGCTGAAGCCCGGAAAGCCCGGGCCGTGCTCAAGCAGAGCCGCATTCAGGTGGACTTCACGGAAGTCCGCGCCCCTTTTGACGGTGTGGTCACCCACCGGTTGAGAGAACCCGGCAGCGTGATCACCCCAGGGCAGCCCGTCGTCACTCTGGCTCGCCTCGATCAGCTGTGGGTGCGGGTCTACCTGCCCCAGTCGATCCAGAACCAAGCCCACCTCGGCGCCCCTGTGACCGTGCTGACGGCGGACCACCGCAGCCTGGAGGCCACCCTCGATGAGGTGGCCTCCGAATCCGAATTCACACCCAAGATGGTGGAAAGCCGCGAGGAGCGTGTGAATCTGGTCTACCCAGCCCGCGTGAACCTTCCCCAAGGCTGGGATAAGGGGTTGGTCCCCGGCGTGGCGGTGGATGTCCGCCTGGGAGCTCCGGCCAAATGATCCTCCTGGAGGCCCACGCCCTCGCCTGCCGCTTTGGTGCCAAGGAGGCTGTCCAGGATCTGAACCTCACCCTGTCCGAGGGTGAGCTGGTCGGGCTCATCGGTCCCGACGGCGCGGGCAAAACGACCACGTTCCGCATGTTGGCCGGACTCCAGCGCCCCGGGGCTGGCGAGCTGAAGCGCCACCTGGGTCGCGAAGGCATCAGCTACGTGCCCCAATCATTCAGCCTTGCACCCGATCTCACGGTCGTCGAGAACCTGCAGTTCCAGGCGGGGCTCTACGGCCTGAAGGACATGGCGGCCCGGATCGACCGCCTGCTCGAATCCGTGGACCTCGCAGCCTTCCGCGATCGTCTCTCGGGCGCCCTTTCCGGGGGCATGAAGCAGAAGCTCTCCCTCTGCTCGGCCCTGCTGACGGAACCGAGGCTGCTGTTGCTGGATGAGCCCACCACGGGCGTCGATCCCGTCAGTCGCCGCGAGTTCTGGGAGCTGCTCCACACGGTGCACGACCGGGGCGTGGCCATCCTCTTCTCCACCCCCTACATGGACGAGGCCGAGTACGCCCACCGGATGCTGCTGATGCATGAAGGCCGGGTACTCCTGGAGGGGGATCTCCCCTCCTTTCGACGACAGCTTCCGGGCCTCGTTTTCCGCCTGACCAGCTCCCGCCGGCGGGAGGCCCAGAAGGCCGTCGCCGCCCTGGATCCACTGGACCTCTTTGCGGAAGGCGAGATCATTCGAGCGCGCTTCCCCGAACAGGATCCGGCGCCACTCACGGCTCAACTGGCAGCCATTCCCGGGGTGGAGCAGGTGCGGCTCGCCGAGGCCAACCTTGAGGATGTCTTCCTGCATGCCCTGACCGGTGCGGGAGGTGGGCATGATTAACATGAACGAGGGGGACCGCCCGGTCGCTTCGCTCCCTCTGCGTCCCCCTCGTG
>JANXYT010000317.1 GCA_025355915.1 Holophagaceae bacterium | reverse complement strand
TGACCATATGGGAGTGGCATCCTGCAGTGCGGTAGTGTGGGAGATGCTGGAGACCCGCTTGGACCTGCTTGATGAATTCCTGCCCTATGCCCAGGGCTGCCTGAAGCACCCTTCAGAGCGGACTCGGCTCGCGGCCATCCTTACCCACTGGGTGAGCAAGTGGTCCGGGAAGCAGCGCGTCCTGGACTATTCCCGCAGCCACCATGGCGCCTTCCTCCACTTCAACCAGTTCATGGGTGGCAAGTGGATCCAGGTCTTCACCTTCGTGGCCACCCGCCGGGAGGGGGTCTGCCTGCGGGGTCCCGACCCGGACCGCATCCGCAAAGCCCACAAATACCGCCACAACCCGCTGGACGCCGCCCCCCTGGAGGCCCTCTTTGAAGCCTGGTCCCTTCATCCCGAGGCCCGCCCCGCCGGCCACGCCGTGGAGTTCTTCATGGAGGAGACCCCGGATGAAACGTGGGAGGCCTGCCTGAAAGAAGTGCTGGCCCACCTGGGGGCCTGAATCCTTGCGGATGCCCCCGATTTCAGGCAAGGTGACTGCACCGCCATGTTGATCTCCCGCCGCATTTTCCTTTTTAGCTTTCGCACCCTGGGTGCGGGGGCCGGCGGCATCTAGATTCAAACCGCTTTCGCCATCGCCCCCGAGACCGCACAGGCTCGGGGGTTTTTGCGTTCAGGAGCTCCCATGACGCAGCCGGATCCCCAGCCCCTCGCCAGCCTCCGCCAGGCCATCGACGCCGTGGACGATCAGGTGCTCACCCTCCTCAACCGGCGGGCGGACCTGGCCGCTGAGGTGGGACGGTTGAAGGCGGAAGCCGCGCCGGAGGCCCTCTTCCACGCCCCGAAACGGGAGCGCGAGATTCTCGCCCGCCTGGAGGCGGAGAATGGCGGACCCTTCCCGGTGGCGGCCGTGCGCACCATCTTCCAGGAGATCATGAGTGCCTGCCTCAGCCTGGAAAAGCCGCTGCGGGTGGCCTTTCTGGGGCCGGAGGGCACCTTCACACATCTGGCGGCCCGGGCCCAGTTCGGCGGGTCCAGTCAGGCCCTGCCCCAGGGCACCATCCAGGCGGTGTTCCAGGCCGTGGAGCGCGGGCGAGCGGACTACGGCGTGGTGCCCGTGGAGAACGCCACGGAAGGCGCCGTGGACTCCACGCTCGACGCCTTCCTCGACAGTCCGCTGCGCATCTGCGCTGAGATCCTGCTGCCCGTGGACCAGGCCCTGCTGATGCGGCCTGACCTGGACCTGGGCGGAGTGCGGCGCGTCTATTCGCATCCCCAGGCCCTGGGCCAGTGCCGCCGCTGGCTGGAGGCTCACCTGCCCCAGGCGGATCGCATCGAGGCCCCCTCCACGTCTGAGGCCGCGCGGCTGGCCCGGGAGGATGGCGAAGGTGCCGCCGTGGCATCGGAATTGGCCGCCGAACTGTTTGGCCTCAAGGTGGCCGAAACGCGGATCCAGGACCTGGCCGCCAACGCCACCCGCTTCGTCGTGCTGGGCCCGAAGGGGGCCGAACCCACGGGCCGCGATCGCACCACCCTGCTGGCCATGGCCCAGGACGGTCCCGGCGCCCTCCTGCGGCTCCTCGAGCCCCTGGCCCGCCGGGGCCTGAACCTCAGCCGCATCCAAAGCCGACCCACCCGGCGCAAGCTCTGGGAATATGCCTTCTTCCTGGATGTCGAAGGCCACGCCGAGGATCCCCTCATGGCGGCGGCCCTCGTCGAACTACAGGCCTCTTGTGCCTCGCTGAAGGTGCTGGGCAGCTACCCGAGGGTGGGGGAGCTCTAAATCGCCATGCTCCACGCCATTTGGTGCCGGTAGTCCTTCACGAACTGCTTCTTCTCGGCGGAGTAGTTGCAGCCGCCGCCGGTGCTGTTCGGGCCGATGGCCACCAGGCCCAGATCGATGTTGGCGGGGAACCTGGCAAGCATGCGATCCACCGCCTGTTGCGCGGAAAGGCCCTTCGCCAGCAGGTCGTAGGTGGCTTTGGCGACCAGGCGCTTGACGATATCCTCGCCGTTGCCAGTGCAGGCCACGGCGCCCTTAGGCCCAGCGTAGATGCCGGCGCCGTACATGGGCACATCGCCCACCCGGCCGTAGAAGGTGATGGTCGTGCCCCCGGTGCTGATGGCGGCGGCGAAGCGGCCTTTCTCATCGCGGGTGACGCAACCCACGGTGTCGGGGGAGCCCAATGCCTCCTTCAGCGGGGTGGGGAAGTTCCAGGCCTTTTTCCAGTCGTAACGCTTCCAGGCTTCAATCTGGCGGGGGTCCGAGCCTTTGAGGATGGTCTGTACGCGGTCATATCGAGCTTGGTTCTCGGCACAGGTGGGATCGAAATCGGGAAACCCCATGGCCCTGGCAAAGCGGGTGGCGCCTTCACCCACGATGAGGATATGGGGCGTGTCCATGACCTTCCGAGCCACCAGCACGGGGTTCTTCACCCGCTCGATGGCCGCCACGGCGCCGAAGGCTCCTGACTGGCCCTCCATGCAGGCGGCGTCCATCTGGATGGTCTTGCCGTCGAGGCGGATGTTGGCGCCGGTGCCCGCGTTGAAGCGGGGGTCATCCTCCAGGGCCACCACCGCTGCCAGGGCGGCCTCCAGGGCGGAGGCGCCGGATTTCAGCGATGCCAGCGCCTTCACCGCGGCGCGGTCGGTGCCATCCATGCGGGTTCGGGGGCTGCCGGCGCCACCGTGGACCACGGCGGCAGGGGGCGCGGCGGCCAGGAGGGTGGCCAGGGCCACGAGAAGCAGGGGTCTGAAGCGTGGCATGGGATTCCTTGGGTCATCCCCCAATATGGGACATCTCGACGCGGGGCAGGGCCGCGGTATCGGCCCGCCGCAGTTCCGAATAGCGGTCTGATCGGCGCTTCCAGTGGGAGGCCAGGAGCGAGGAGATATCCGCATCGCTGTGGCCGCCGCGGAGGAAGCCCTTGAGGTCGAGGCCCTCGCCCGCGAACAGGCAGGTGTACAGATGGCCGTCGGCGGACAGACGCACACGGTCGCAGCTGCGGCAGAAGGGCGCAGTGACGGACGAGATGAGGCCCACCTCGCCCTGGCCGTCCCCGTATCGCCATTCGTGCGCGACGGCACCCTGGGTGGTGACAAGGGGCTCCAGGGGCCACCGGGCCTGGAGAATCCGGTGGACCTCGGCGGCGGGAACCACGGATTCCAGGCGCCAGCCGTTGGTGGTGCCGACGTCCATGAACTCGATGAAACGCAAGGTGTGGCCCTGCTCCCGGGCAAAGGCGGCGAGGTCGAGAATCTCGTCGTCATTCACGCCGCGCTGAAGCACGCAGTTGAGCTTGAGCGGGGGGAAGCCCGCCGCGCGGGCGGCCTCCAGGCCCGCCAGCACCCTGGACAGGGGCAGGTCCGTGTCACTCATGGCCTGGAACCGGTCGGGCCGAAGGGTGTCGAGGCTCACGGTGACCCGCTTCAGGCCGGCGGCGCGCAGGTCCCGCGCCTGGTCCGGCAGGAGTACGCCGTTGGTGGT
This sequence comes from Holophagaceae bacterium, assembly GCA_025355915.1. GTDB lineage: Bacteria > Acidobacteriota > Holophagae > Holophagales > Holophagaceae > Geothrix. The sequence continues at coordinate 2,113 of JANXYT010000317.1, read as the reverse complement.
GAGGGCCAGATCTTCGAGCCCAGGCACGGCCGCCAGCATCCGCACCAGGGTTGGCAGCTCCCGCCGGAGCAGCGGCTCGCCACCGGTGAGGCGCACTTTGGTGACGCCGAGGCCCGTGAAGATCCGCACCAGGCGCGTGATTTCCTCAAAGCTGAGGATGGCCTCCCGGGGCAGGAAGGGGTAATCGGGCCCATAGACATCCCTGGGCATGCAGTAGGTGCAGCGGAAGTTGCAGCGGTCGGTGACCGAAATGCGGAGCGCCTTGAGGGGGCGGCCCAGGGTGTCGATGGGTTCCATATCCCTCAAGCATAAGTCCCTGGGTCCGGTCACAATGGATTGTTTGGGTGGACCTTCAGATATGGGCTTTTTCGATCGATTCCGTTCCCGCGCCGAGGAGGCGCCATTGCCGGGCCTGGCGGCCCTGCTGGAAGCCCGAGGCCTGCCGTCGGACCTGCCGGGGCTGGCAGCCCTGGCCCCAGGGTTCGAGGCCCATCGCAAGGCCGAGGAGCGCGAGGCCTGGGCGGACGCCGTGGCCGAACTCCACGAACAGGGGCTGCCCCTCCCGGAACCGTGGATCGACGCCCAGGACCACCTGCTCCCGGAGCTGGTACCGGCCTGGCAGGCCGAGCGCGAAGGGCGCTGGAGCCGGGGCTTCATCGAGGGCCTGAGCCAGCGCATTCGCGTCGGCGACAGGGTGATGCCCGCCCCCTGGCTGAAACTCTGGGATCAGTCCGCGGAGGATGTGCTGGAACTGGCCTTGGACCACCTGCGCCACCGGAGCGAGGGGGGCTTTGAGCGCCTGCCTTCCGGGATCTACCGCGGCTCCTGGCGGGATGGACTGGACGCTGCGCGGCTGCTGCTGCCCGAGCTCTGGCACGGCGTCTTCAAGGACCAGCACCCTTTCCTGGCCATTCCCGCCGCCGACACTTTGGTGGCGGCGCCCCAGATTCTGCTGCCCAAGCTCATAGATGAGGTGGGCCGCAGCCTCAAATCCGGCGCAAAGCCCTTGCAACTGGCCGTGCTGGAGCGGATCGGCGACAAGCTGATGACTGCCCGGCTGCAGGACCCCCATCCCATGTCCGCGCCTCAAAAGGAACTGAAGCACCTGGATCTCCTCGAAGCCCTGCGGCAGCAGGAACAGGATCTCGATCCCAGCCTGGGCCTCCCCGCCACCGTGTCCATGGTGAAGACCGCCCAGGGCAAACCCCTCACCATGGCCCTCTGGAATGAGGGTGCGCCGGTGCTGATGCCGGAAACGGATCTCATCGCCTTTTCCACGGCTGACGGCGAGGCCCTGGGCATTTTTGCGCGCCAGACCCTGCCCCGAATCCACGAACTGAAGGGTGAGGGGGTTTCCATCTGGGGGCCCCGCCGGGTGCGCTACGAAGGCTTCCCGACCGCCGAGCAGCTGGCGCGTCTGGAATGCTTCGCCACGGCGGACCAGATGAAGGGGCTCCAGACCCCCGCCGGTGCGCGGCCAGGGACTTCCAGGCCCGGCCCAGGGGCGCCTTTTAGTTCCCGGGGGGCGACGCCCCTGCCGCGCCATTTGCAGGGTGCGGGGCTGGGCGTGCAGGATTCGGAGTAGCCCGGCCGTCAAGGCCAACCTTGGGAGGGCTGTCGGGGCCTGGGGTCCGCGAATGGGTGATGCTGCCGTACCTGAACTTCCGGGATAGCCCAAAAAAACGGCGGTGGTCCCATGGGACCGCCGCCGTCTGCCGACCCCTTCCAAGGGCGCGCAGGGGGATGGGACGCGTCAGACCTCGACGGAGGTTCTCAGGCCTAGGCGCTCGCGGATGAGGTTCTCGACTTCGTCCGCCAGTTCCGGATTGTCGGTGAAGAGTTTCTTCACATTCTCCGCGCCCTGGCCCAGGCGGCTGTCCTTGTAGCTGTACCAGGAGCCGCTCTTCTGGATGATCTCCAGCTGGGTGCCCAGCTCCACCAGCTCACTGGTGCGGCTGATGCCCTCGCCGTACATGATGTCGAAGGTGGCCACCTTGAGGGGCGGCGAGGGCATCAGCCGCACCAGCGAGCTGGTGGAGCTGGGCACCCAGTTGGAGATCATCCAGAAGAGCGGCTCCTGGTACAGCTACAAGGACAGCCGCCTGGGCCAGGG
>JANXYT010000295.1 GCA_025355915.1 Holophagaceae bacterium | reverse complement strand
CCCTCGACCGCGTCGCCCAGGCCATGAAGTACCGTGGGTTCTACGCCTGATCTACTGGCGGGGAAAACCAGGCATCATGAAAGGGTGAACCTCCGTCCCCGCGCCATGCTTCTGGCCCGATTGGCCCTCCTCGCCGGATGGGCTGGCGTGGCCATGAAGGCGCAGTCGCCCATCGGCACCCTAATCGCCGAGCAGTCCCGAACCAGCTTCACGGTCGAGGGCGCTGGCGCGCGCGCCATGGGACTGGGCGGGGCCTTTATCGCGGTGGCCGACGATGCCACCGCCGTCTCGTTCAATCCGGCGGGCCTGGCCCAGCTGCTGCAGCCCGAGGTGAGTTTCGTGGGCCGGGGCCTCCAGCGGAATGTGGGTTACCAGGATTTCGAAACCACTGGCACGGGTCGCATCCTGGCCGTGAGCGACGCCCTCACCAGCAGCACCCGGTTCGATCCACTATTCGCCTCGGCCACGGCCCCCTTGCGCCTGGGTGGACGGAACCTGGTGCTCCAGCTGTCCATCCAGCGGGCCTTTGCCCTCAACGAGGACAGTGACCGGACCCTCCAGGAGTCGCCGGTGACCAGCGGTTCCGGAGTCCCCGGCCACCTGACCCAGAGCATCAACCAGTCCGGCCAGATCGATCTCTACTCCTTCGCCGTGGCCTACGAAGCCTCTCCACGGATGCTGCTTGGGGTGGCCTTTAACCAGTGGCGGGGCCGCTGGGGCCTGGATTCCTCCAGCCTGCGGACTGCGGGTACCACCACCACGACCGTGGCGTTCCGGCAATTCAATGCCATGGATGGAAATAACGTCAACCTGGGCCTGATCTGGCGCTGGCCTACCTGGAGCCTGGGGCTGGTCCACCGCACGGGCTTCCATGCCGATTACACCTTCAGCACCGCGCTGACGACCAACCTTCCCCGGGGCAACACCCGAGGGACCCCCGTCACCACCGGCCTCCACTGGCCCTCCAGCACGGGCATCGGACTCGCCTACCGCCCCGCGGAGCGGTGGCTCCTCACCTCGGACCTGAACCACACCCTCTGGTCCACGACCCGCTACATGTCCGGCTCGCCATTTCTCAACGGCCAGAGTTTCTTCGATTTCGACAAGGGCAACCGAACCCCGGACGCCACCACGGCCCACTTGGGCGTGGAGTACCTCCAGATCACCGACCTGGATTCCGTCATCCCCTTCCGGGCGGGGCTCAGCCGCGAGCCCCAGCCCGTGGTGGACGGGGTCACGGGCGAGCAGCGTGTGATGTACCGGGTGTCCCTGGGTAGCGGCTTCAAGCGGGGAAACACCGGCGTGGATGTGGCCTACCGCTATGGGTGGGCGAAGCGCAGGGCCTCCCAGTTCCTGGAAATTGACCAGCTGCTTTCACGGGTGCCCGCCACCTCCGTGGGCGTCGAACGCATCCGCGAGCACCGGCTGGACGTCTCCTTCATCTACAAGTTCGATCGCGACCCCGTGGACCGCGCGCTGCGCTTCCTGTTCGTGGGCGACTGAACCATGCGGTGGCTGCCGGTGCTCCTCGCGGCCCCGCTCCTGGCCCAGCAGCAACCGACCTTCTACTCGGCCTGGCAGGACGGGCTCAATGCGGAAAATTTAGGCCACTGGGCCGGGGCCGCCGCCGCCTTCCGCCGGGCCCTGGAGCTGCGGCCCGCCCCTTCGCCCCGGATTGTCATCTACGGGAACAACCTGCTCTTCCGGTACTATCCCCGGACCCATCTGGCCCGCTGCCTGGTGGAGCTGGGCGATCTGGACGGCGCCGAGGCCGAGCTCCAGAAGGCTGGCCACGAGCCGGCTGGAGCACGCGAGGCCCTGGCCCGGCGCATTCAGGGCCTGCGCCTGAAAAACAACCTCAGACCTGTCCCCGTTCCACCGGAGCGGGAGGCCGTCTCCAGTCCGCCCCAGCCTTCGCCGCCACCCGCGGCCGTACCACGAACCGCGGAACCACCCCGTTCCCCCGACCAGGGAACCCCCCAGTCGGACACCCGCGTCCTGCGGGTTGAACCAGCCCCCCCCAAAGGCCGGGAGCCGGCCAAACCCCTGCAAGCCCCTCGCGAACTCCTTCCAGCAGCAAGCACCACGCCTCCTGCCGAGAGACCTGCCAACGCGCAGCCGCCCGCGCCGCCCGCCGCGGAAATTCCCCGCCCCCTTCCCTGGGTCCCTTTGGGCCTTGGGGCTGGCCTCGCCCTCATCGCCGCCTGGGCCTGGTCCCAGCGCTCCTTCCGGAAGGTCCGCTTCGACCGCCGCGGGATCGGCAGGTCACCTGCATTTTCCCCAGGCGCCCTGCCCCAGACGGTGGGGCCGTACCGCATCGAGCGCCTCCTCGGGCGGGGTGGATTCTCGGACACGTTCCTCGCCCACCATGGTGATACCGGGCAGGAGGTCGCCCTGAAGGTACCCCACCTGCACCGGGCGGACGATGCGGAGTTCCGGGCCAGGTTCTACCAGGAAGCCCAATTGGGTGCCCGGCTCCTCCACCCCAACCTGGTCCGCATCCTCGACCCTGGCCACGAGACCGGCCGGCCCTACCTGGCCATGGAATACCTCCCCGGACAGACCCTCGACGAGCGGCTCAAAGCGAATGGCCCGCTGCCCCTCGCCGAAGGCGTCACCATCGCCTTGGGCGTGGCCGAAGCCATGACCCATGCCCATGGCCATGGCGTGGTGCACCGCGACCTCAAGCCCGGCAACATCCTGCTCACCACGCAGGGACCGAAGGTCATGGACCTGGGCATCGCGCGCATCATGGACACCGCCACCGTCACCGCTACCTACGCATTCCTTGGAACCCCCCTCTACGCCGCGCCGGAAGCCCAGCTCAAGACTCACGTGGGTCCCGCCGCGGACCGCTACAGCCTGGGCGTGATTCTCTTCCACATGCTGGCGGGCGCGCCGCCCTTCCTGGGGGAGACCCCCTTCGAGATCCTCAACCACCATCGCTTGGCCCTGCCACCGGAGCTCCTGCTCCTGAGGCCCGAGGTGCCCCCTGCCCTCAGCCGCCTAGTGAACCGCCTGCTCGACAAGGAGCCGGATCAGCGCCCTGACGATAGCGAGATCCTGCGCGTGCTGGCCGACGTGGCTGCCAGCCTCAGCGCGGGGCCAACCGCGATGCCGGGGGATTGACCACCAGCAAGGGCGCCCGGTGTCTCAGGGAGGGACGCAGGGCCGTCGCAGCCGTGGGCAGCAGGGCACCCGGAGGATTCATCGCCAACTCTGCGGCCCACCAGCCGGGTTCGACCAGGGCCACCACGGGTTGATCCGAAGCCAGGGCCTGGGCCAAGGCAGGAGCATTGTCCCCGACGGGCAATCGGTGGCGAAACCGGAGGCTGGCGAAACCCAGCTGCGTCTCCGAAAGCCGCCCCACCACGACGCGAGCGCCCTGCTGTTCCAATCGCAGGGCCACGGCATAGGGGTCCGCCAGGGGCCGCCAGTTTTCCTGGTCCCAGTGGGGTACCGCAAAGAGCAAGAAGATGGCCAGAAACCCCGCCCACTGGGTCATGCCCAGATCCAGCGCACCCGGGAAGTCCCGGCGCCAGAGCAGGCGGAGCGATAGCACGCTCAGCGCCAGGGAGGCGAGCGACATGAGCAGCGCCGCAGACCAGTGCAGGTTCGCACGGTCCATCACCACCCAGGGAAACCCCACCCCGAGGATCCCCACCAGGAAGAAGGTCAGCCCCAGCACGGCCATGAGCGTCCGGTCCACGCGCCGCCGCGCCCGGGGCACCCGGGCATCCAGCCACAGCGCCGCGTGCAGGTAGGTGATTGGGAAGATGGGCAGGATGTAGACCATCCGTTTTTCGGCGGAAAAGGACAGCAGCAGCAGGATCAAGCCGAAGGAGAGCGGCAGGAAGTAGGTGCGGGGGGACAAGTGATGCCGCCGGCTCCGGGGGAAGGCAGACCACAGCGCAGCGGCCCAGATGGCCAGCCACGGCAGGATGTTGCCAGGTACGCGCTGGACGTAGAACAGGAACGGTTCGACATGCTCGCCCAGCCGTCCCGTGCGCGGCACCAGGTTCGGATCCGCCAGGAACCGGCCCACCGTGTTCCGCAAGAAGACCTCCACGAGGAACTCGCGGCCCCCCCGGAGCCCCAGCGGCACCACCCAGGCCAGCGCCAGCATCCCCGCCACGGTCATGCCCCAGTTGGGCCGCAGGAAGGCACGCAGCAGCTCCGGATTGCGCTCGATGAGCAGCGTGATCGCCAGCGGCAGCAGCACGAGCACCGGCCCCACCAGCCCCTTGGTCAGGAACGCCAACCCCAGGCTGGCCCAGAACCAGGGGATCCACCGGCTTCGGTAGGCGGGCTCCACCAGCGCGAGGTAGGCCAGGCCCAGGCTGAAGCTGACTGCAGCGGTGAGCGCCATGTCCACGATGGCCATGTGGCCCACCTGGAAGAACAGCACCCCCGTGCCCACCATGAACCCGGCCCAGCCGCCCGCCCGGGCGGAGCTAAGCCGCCAGCCGAGGAAGCTCATCCAGGCCACCGTGGCCAGGGCGAGGATGGCTGAGGGGAGGCGCAGCGCCCAGGGGTCAAAGCTGCCCGTGGCGCGGCATACCAAGGCGCCCAGGGCGTAGAAGAGGGGCGGTTTCTCCAGGAACGGCTGGCCGTTCAGCGTGGGCACGATCCAATCTCCGCTGCTGGCCATCTCGCGAACGATGCCCGCCACATAGGGCTCGTGGTAGTCCCACAGCTCGTGGTTGCCCAGGCCCAGACCGAAGAGCAGCAGCGCCGCCAGCCCCGTCCAGAGCAGCGTCCGCCACCCCAGCACACGCCGCCCGCTGACCCTGAGGGTTTCTGAGGTGTGGGCCTTGAACGGGATTCTCTGCATGAGACGTTCAGTCTAGCTGCGCACCGGGCCATGCCGCGGGAGTACCATGAACCTCCCGCCCATCATCAAGCATCAGGAGTGGCCCGTGGCCCGCACGCGATTCCAGGACATTGCCTCCACCGTACCTCTCAGCGCCCTGCCGGCTGCGGCGCTGCGGGCGGTGCTTGCCGAGGGCTACTCCGGGCGCCAGTTCAGACGGGATCTGTCGGCGGGGTTCCTGGTGGGCATCGTGGCCTTGCCGCTGGCCATGGCCCTGGCGATCGCCGTGGGTGTGCCCCCCCAACAGGGACTCTACACCGCGATCATCGCCGGCTTCGTGACCGCCCTGCTGGGGGGATCCCGTATCCAGGTCGCGGGTCCCACGGCTGCCTTCATCGTCGTGCTGGCCCCGCTTTATGCCCGCTTCGGGCTCTCAGGCCTGCTGATGTCTGGCCTGTTGGCGGGCCTGATGCTCATCGGCATGGGCCTCCTGCGCCTGGGCAAACTCATCGAGTTCATCCCTTTCCCTGTGACCACGGGCTTCACTTCGGGCATCGCCACCGTGATCGCCATCCTCCAGATCAAGGATCTGTTCGGCCTGAAACTCGTCCAGACGCCTGACCATTTTCTGGAACGCCTGGGCGCCATGGCCCACGCCGCTCCCACGGCCTCGCCCTGGGAGTTTTTCATCGGCATGGGCACTCTGGCCATCCTCCTCTCGCCCCGCCTCCCCAAGCGCTGGCTGGTCCGGCTCCCCCGGTTCCTCCGGAAGATCCCGGCCCCGCTCCTGGCTCTGCCTTTGGCGGCGGCCGCGGCCTGGGCCCTCAGCCGATGGGTCCCCGGATTCAGCGTGGACACCATCGGCAGCCGTTTCCACACCCTGGTGAACGGGCACATGGTGTCGGGCATTCCCCGGGTGCTTCCGGCCTTCGTGTGGCCCTGGAGCGCACCGGGTCTGGATGGGCAAGCCCTGGGGCTGAGCCTCGGAACGGTGCGCATGCTGCTGCCCAGCGCCTTCGCCATCGCCATCCTCGGCGCCATCGAGTCGCTGCTGTCCGCGGTGGTGGCGGATGGCATGGCGCGAACGCGCCA
>JANXYT010000278.1 GCA_025355915.1 Holophagaceae bacterium | reverse complement strand
GAAAACGGCCTGCTGGGCATCGGCCCCTATCCCACTGAAGCGGAAGTGGATCCCGACCTGATCAACGCCGGCAAGGAGACCATCACCATGATCCCCGGCGCGGCCCTCTTCAGCAGCGCCGAATCCTTCGCCATGATCCGGGGCGGCCACATCGATCTGGCCATCCTGGGCGGCATGGAGGTCTCCGCCTCGGGCGACCTGGCCAACTGGGTCATCCCGGGGAAAATGGTCAAGGGGATGGGGGGTGCCATGGATCTGGTGCATGGCGCCAAGCGGATCGTGGTGATCATGGAGCACGTCAACAAGCAGGGTGAGCCCAAGATCCTCAATCGCTGCACCCTGCCCCTGACCGGCAAGGGGGTGGTCCACCGAATCATCACGGACCGGGCCGTACTGGATGTGACCGCGGATGGCCTGCAGTTGGTGGAACTGGCCCCAGGGCACACCGTGGAAGAAATCCGGAATTGCACAGAGCCGCAGCTGACCGTGGCTGCTGGGCTTGCCTAAGGAAATCCTGTGTTGAAAGGGAAGAAAGCGCTGATCACCCGCTCCACCGGCGGCATCGGACTGGGCATGGCCCGGGCTTTGGCGGCCGAGGGCTGCGGCATCATGATGAACGGCTTCGGCGAGTCGAGGCCATCGAGCGGCTGCGTCGTGGGATCGCGACCGAGCATGGCGTCCCGGTGGCTTACAACGGGGCCGACATGACCCGCCCGGCCGAGATCGAGGCCCTGGTGGCCGATACGGTGGCGCAATTGGGCGGCATCGACATTCTGATCAACAGTGCCGGCATCCAGCACACGGCCCCGGTGGAAGGGTTTCCACCGGAGAAGTGGGACGCCATCATCGCGATCAATCTCTCCTCGTCGTTCCATACCATTCATCACGCTCTTCCTCACATGAAGGCCAAGGGGTGGGGCCGGATCATCAACATCGCCTCGGTGCACGGCCTGGTGGCCTCGGTCCACAAGGCGGCCTCCGTGACCGCCAAGCACGGTCTGGTGGGGCTGCCCAAGGTGGTGCCCCTGGAGACCGCCGGTCTCGGGATCACCTGCAACGCGGTCTGCCCCGGCTGGACCCGCACCGAGCTGATCGAACCCCAGATCATCGTCCGGGCCCAAGCGCTTGGCGTGGACGCCGAGGAAGGGGGACGAAATCTCCTGGCCGAGAAACAACCCTCGCGGCAGTTCGTCAGCGTCGAGCAGCTGGGCCAGCTGGCGGCGTTTCTCTGCTCCGGCGCGGCCGCCCAGATCACCGGCGCGCCGATACCCATCGATGGGGGCTGGACGGCGCAGTAGTCCGAATCAAACATCTGATTCAGTTCAATCACGAGAGGCAATGACCTTCGCACTGGAAACCCAAAAACTCACCATCCACTTTGGCGGCCATGTGGCGGTCGATGCCGTGTCCTGCGGCTTTGCTCCCGGCACCTTGACCGCCATCGTCGGCCCCAACGGCGCGGGCAAGACCACCTATTTCAACCTGATCTCGGGGCAGCTCAAGGCGAGCGCCGGGCGCGTCTTCCTACACGGCGAGGACATCAGCGGCTGGTCGGCGCCGCAGCGCAGCCATGGGATGGACCACAAATTGTTAAGAGTTGTTAAGACGCTGTCTTCATCTTTAATTGATACGAAATCAAATATTCGTCACTTTTTCGCCTTGCGATTTTCATCAGCGACCTGAAAAGATCAACGCTTCCTCCATTGCGGCATTTTGCGGAAGGGAAGGCGGAAAGGTTTTCGCGTCTCCTGTTCTTTAAAATTATTTTCGATAAGTCGTTTTTTATCAAATACTCAGAATACACGTGCCCTTGTTCGAATAATCGCCAAACTATCGAATATGAAATCGAGGTTAATCGATCATTTAAAGATTTTTTACAGGATAAATTGAACATTCCCGGGAAATGGGCAGGCCCAAAGCTTTGGGCAACCTTCTTGGCGCTTCTGATGAGCGCCACGGGGACCGCGCGTCCTGCTAGCGAGGCTGTAACTGCTTCCATGACAGGATCTACCGTACGCCTCGTCGCTCTCGCGGCCACGCCTTCACCTCTGAGACCAGGGGCCCTTGCGTCGAGTTCGCTCCACTTGGTGGGGCTGCGGCTAACGGTTCCCACGAACCGCATCGACGTTCCGAAGGATGCACCGTTTTCGGTACCTGTGGCCGTGTGGCTCGGGGACCACCAGGCCTCGCCAGCCGAAGTGGGCGCATTGGTGCCCCCCGAGGCTGCGTTGACGGGAACCCTGACAGGACCAGGGATCTCGTCGCCCCTGATGGTTTCTGGGAGCCTGGCCTCGGGGCTCTCTCTCCCGGGCCTCACCGTCGAAGGCGATTTCACCCTGTCCAACATCCGCCTGATGAAGGGCGGGACGACGGTCATGGAAGCCGATCCCAAGACCGTCAACATCCGCTGCCTTGGCGAAGTAATCATTTCCGGCGTGACCTCCACGCCCATGACGATGCAGGAGATCCGGGATGCCGGAATCCAACTCGGACCCGGGAACTACGAAGGCCGCCGCTTCACCATGGCGCTTTCCATCGGAAGCCAGCAAGTGAACTTGGCGGTACCTGTGGTGGTTCCCATCTACAACGGGCTGGAGGATCCGCGCGCTGGGGGGAGCATCGGCCGTCTTGAAATCCAGGATTTGAACAATGGACAATCCTTTCCTGATCTTGCGGTGGTCATGGCCGACCTCTTGCCGGAAAAGGACCCCTTCAGCCTCAGCAGGCCCGCCGTCAGCCAGACCTTGCAACACGGATTCAAGGCTTTGATCGTCATCCCTGGCAGCATTGGTTATCTTCACCAGTTCTACAAGGTGAATCTGGTGGTGCTGAACGCCTTGAAGGAAGGATCGCCTTTCCAGATCACGCACCTGAGCACGACCTTGCGCCTTCCGCCTGGGGCAGACGGAGGCGTGGGCACTTTCGATGATCCCCTCCGTCTCGCCGGGCGCGAGGGTGAAACAAGCGATGCCACCAAGCCGGTAAGAGGCCCAGGCGCCGACCAGGTGCCCGGAACCGGGGACCCTGTGCTCAAGGCCGGTGAATCCGGGTTGGCCACCTTCTTCGTGGAGGCCCTGAAGGAGGGAGCGCACCGACTCGATTTTGATATTCGCGCGCAATTCGAGGGGGGTGGTCTCACCGAGCCGATTCCGCTCCTCGGCCGCGCCCAGGGAAAGGTATTGGTCCGCAATCCGAATTTCAACTTGGTGCTGGTGCATCCAGATGTCGTCCGGAAGGGGGAGGAATACACCCTCGAAGCCCGATTGACCAATACGTCCAGCACCCTGGCCAATGGCGTGACCGTGACTCTCGACCGCGCGCGCCTTGGCAGCGTGAAGCTGGTAGAGGATCTCAACTCCCCCATAGAGACCTTGAAGCCTGGTGAAACCGCCATTTTCAAATTCCGGTTGAGAGCGCTCCGCAATGGCGAGGTCCGTAGTTCATACCTCTATATCGAACAGGGCACCATCGGTTTCCAGCTCACCACTGGGCTGGGAGAACGGAACATCCGCCTGAACCCAGATACCCTGCTCCTTCCTCAAACCCTGGAAGGCCGGAAAGGGCTGCCTGAACCTCTGCGCGAGGCCATGCTCCGCGTCCTTGGCCAGGCGTATTCCATCGCGACGACCAAGGGGGCGCTGCCACCGGGCGTACAACCCATCGCCATGAGCGCCGTCACGGGAACCATGGGCCGGGATCTGTCCGAACAGGGCCTGTTCTTCAAGATGGGCATCGACAAAGCTCGGGTTTGGAAGCGGCTTTGGGACATGTTCATGCAGAATCCGGACCCCGGATTCGACCAACTTGTTCGTACCACGGAGGCCGGTCATCAACTCCGCCAGGCTTTTCTTGAGGCCTGGGCCTGGGCCGATCCCAGCCACGCCCTTGTGGAGCGGCTGGGTGAAATGGCCCCATGGGGAGAAGCCGCTTGGACTGTCTCGATGGTCGCCCTGGATGGGGCCAAGCCCGGCCTGGTGCTCGACATGGTGGATGCCCAGGGGAATCGGATCACGTCGCCGGATCCATCCACCTCGGGACTCCCAAGGCTGGGAACCCCCTTTGGAGCCTGGGGAAGCTCAGGAAGCCAGCACTTCATCTGCTTGCCCACAGCATCCGTAATCGGAACTCGGCTGACCCTGACCAACAGGGGAGGCGAGGCTCAGAGCATTCGCCTCGCCACCACCGCTCCCGTCGCAGGAGGCACACCCACTTCCAACCGCTTCGAGTTTGAATTGGGTCCAGGGAAGGCTGTGCGAATCACCCTCGGAGCTTCGCGGGAGGGAACCGCGACGTACCTTGGGGCCGATGGATCCGCGCAGGTGGCCATCCCTGCTTCAGGGACACAGGACCTACCGGTCGAGCCCTTCAAAGTGCTGGCGGTTCACCGCTACGACATCGAGTTAGACCCCTTCGCGACGCCTTATGGCACCCACATCATGATGCTGTTCAACCGGCCCTCGATGGCCCTGAACCTGCCTAGCGGAAATGAAGGCTTCAACGCGGCCAAGGCCTTGGTAGACGTGGAAGCGAACGTGCCCTGGAAGAAGGTGATGGCCCCAGACCCCAACAGCGGCGAGATTCCGCCCTCACCCCCAGCCATGTTCAAGGCCTATCCCCGGGTCGTCAGCCTGTACATGGAGCGTCCGGTGGGGCCCTACGTGACCCGTCGCTTGACCATCATGGACGGATGGACTGACGGAGCGGGACGGGCCCTGGCCGGTGAACGGACCTGGCCGATTGCCTGTGGCGACATTCCCGGAGGCGCCCTGGTGAGGGGGAAGGTTCGCAAGGTCAACGGGGTGGGCCTTCCCGCCACGCTCACCTACTGGTATCAGGCCGGTACCATCCCGGGAAACATTGATTTGTCCACGGGACTGGACCTCCTGACCCAAGAAGACATCCTCACCTACTACGCATTGGTGACGAATCTTCAGACGGAACCGGACGGCTCCTACCAATTGGACTATGTCCCTGAACCTGTGAGCTACGTCATCGGCCCCATGCTGCTGAAGGGGGCGACGGCTGAAGGTACCGCTTGGGCCCAGGCCTCAGTGCTTGGCAATGGCCAACTCATCGAGATGGATCTTGTTCTGGAAGGGAAGGGCACCGTGGACGGGTATGTCCTGGATGCCCAGGGTGCCGTCGTGCCGGGGGCGATGGTCCAGATCATCCAGGAGCAGCCAAGTAATCCACTCACTGCTGGGACCGGTGGTGGAACATTCACTCAGTCGGCCATCACCGATGCCAATGGCTACTACCGGATGGACAATCTCAAGACTGGTGTCTTCTCCATTCGCGCCTTGAAGGGCCTTTTTGGCGCGGCCACCAGTGGTGCGATCTCCCGGGATGGGGAGATCGTCCATCCGAACGTAGTGCTGGAATCACCCACCGGCACCCTCAAGGCCCGGCTGCTGGATACCGGTGGTCAGTCGGTTCTCACTCAGAACATCCGCCTGGGCATCGCTTCGGGCCTGATGCGAAACAGCGATTCGGCGGCCACGTTGGTGTGGCCGGAGCAGGCCACGCCGGGCGCCGATGGATGGGTGACCTTCTCAAATGTGCCCGCAGGGGACGTGGGCCTGATGGTGCCGGGGCTACCCCTCGGCACCGTGACCGATTGGCGGGGCTTCCTGGACCCGGGTACCAGTCAGGAAATCACCCTCAAGCTGCTGCCTCCTGGCGAGCAGGCCTTCGCCCACTTCCTGGTGGTGGATGCGGCAGGAAATCCGGTCCAGGGCGTCTACCTTTCCGAGAGTTCACGAGCCGGTGATCGCTCCTTCGCCATCACGGATGAAATCGGCGTGGGCCCCAAGCGCCCGGTGCCCATGGGGCGTTCCTTCCAAATCTACGCATACCACCCCGCCTGGCCTGGGTCGACCCAGAGCGAAAGTGTGATTGTTCAGCCCGGTGAAGACCGGCTGATCCGTACGACGATGCCACCCCGCGGTACCCTCCACGGCACGGTCAAACATCCGGATGGAACCCCTGTGAAGGGGGCTTATGTGGCCGTCCCGCCGGTGTTCGATGATATAAAGAAAAACCGGCTGGCCATCACTGATTCGAAAGGCTGCTTCATCCTTCCCAATGTGCAGGTGGGGAGCCCTTTCCGGCTGGCGGCAGTGGGGCCGGAACTCCGCACGACCATGGTGCCATTGACCATCCAGGTGGCCGATGGCCAGGATCTCGCGCTGGCATTGACCGTCCCCTTCGTGGGCAACAACCAGGTCAGCGGCGTGATCTACCAGCCCCTGGAGGGTGCCCAGAAGATCCCTACCATGGCCCAGGTCTGGGTGGATGGGTTGCTGCCGGATATCACACCGGTGGAATGGGGGAATGAGCATTGGGGGCTATTGGACCGGGAGATCACAGGCGCCACGTCCACTGGGGTGGAAGGGAAGTACACCTTCGCGAGCCTGCCGCAGGGAACCTACACCCTTCACGCCAGCAGCGATCTCTTTCCGGTGGAGGTGAAGTCAGGCGGGGATTTCGCGGACAAGGTCAATGACGTCCAGACGCGTGACATCTACCTCTCCAGCAGCTTCGCCGGGGAACTGAAGGGTGTCATCACCAAGCGGGATGGGCAGACTCCGGTTCCTCCTGGGGTGCGGGTGCGCCTCATCGGCGGCAGCATCGGGGAACTCATCGTTCACACGGTGGAGGCTGGGAAGTACCGATTCCCGAAAGTGATTCCCGAAGGATGCTACAAGCTGCGGGTGGAGGATCCCTTCAGCGGCGACATCGCTATCGCCAAGGTGGAGATGACGAAGGAGTCGAGCCAGGCCAAGAATCTTCGCCTGTGGGGCAAAGGAACCCTTACCGTGCAGGTGCAGGATAGCTTCGGCAGGATTCTGCCTGAAGCGGTCGTGACCCTCTCTCATACCAAGAGCGGATACTTTGATTGTCCGCTGGTTCCCATTCTGGACGCGGACGATCTCCCGCCCCTGGCCCAAAAGCTCAAGCCTGAGATGGAAGGCGTGCTGATCTTCGACGATCTGTTGGAAGGTTCCCTTTCCGTGGGTCTGAAGAATCCCACCGGTCTGCAAGGCATGGCCTCGGTGTCCATCCCTGAAGGCGGCGGCAACGCGGAAGTGGTGGTGCGTCTGCAGCCCGTGGGGGATGTGCTCGGCACGCTGTTCCGGGCCGATGGAACCCTCGTTTCCGCCGGTCGTGTGGATGCCTATCAGGGCAGTCGCTGGCTGGGCGTGTCCCCGACACGGATGGACGGAGTGAACGGCCGTTTCCGTTTCCATGTGCTGCCCACGGGGCCCCTCAGCCTCGAGGCCTGGGACCCCGATAGCCGCCAGATGGGTAAGGGGGTGGTGGAAGTCGAGGCCGGCCAGACTTCGGAAGTCACCATCACCACCCACGACAAGGGCCCGGTGG
>JANXYT010000482.1 GCA_025355915.1 Holophagaceae bacterium | reverse complement strand
CTGGTGACACGCGGGCTGTCGGGCGGCGCAGTGGTGGTGCTCTATTTCTATGCCCTGGCCCATATCCCGGCGGGGGAAGCGGGCATTCTCTGCAACGTGTTCCCGGTGATCGCCGTGGCGTTGTCCCTGGTGCTCTTCAAGGAACGGCCCACCGTTCACCTCTGGCTGGCGATCCTGGCGGCCTCCCTGGGCGTGGCGCTGGTGCTCAGCCAAGGCCACCTCGGTTTCGGGTTCGGTCGGGGCCAACTGGCCGCCCTGGGCGCGGCGGTCTTCGCGGCCACCAGCGCCAATGCCATCCGTGCCGTTCGGCACACGGACAACGCCGCCACCATCTTCTTCTTCTTCTGCATTGCCGGGCTGCCCGTGGTGTTGCCCTTCGCCCTCAGCCCCTGGCCTGGCGGCGGACTGGGCCCTTGGGGCTTGGCGATCCTCATGAGCCTGCTGGCCTATGGCGGTCAGATGCTGATGTCCGAGGCCTACGGGGCCCTTTCCGTGCCTGAGGCGGCGGTTTGGCTCCAGCTGCTGCCCATCGTCCAGTACCTGCTCGCCGTGCCCCTGCTGGGGGAGCGGGCCACGGGGCCGGGCCTTGCGGGCGTCCTCATCACCGTGGCGGGTGTGGCCTACGGGACGGTGATGGGACATCGCCAGCGGGCATGAAACGGGCCCCGATGCTCGGGGCCCGTTTGGTGTAGTGAGGAACGCTCTAGGTAACGGGAGCGGCCACTGGCGCAGGGCGCCGCTTCAGGGAGACGGCCACTTTCACATCGCCGCCATCCTGGCCCAGGAACTTGTCCTGGTTCTCCAGGGACTTCTTCTTGGCCGTGTCCGAGGAGACCCGGATGGCATCGAGCACATCCACCATGGCCTGAAATTTCACGTCCTCGTCCACCTTCAGGAAAACCTTCCGGTAGTTGAGGGGCTGCAGCATCACCGCGTCGGGGAGTTTGGCCTTGAGTCCCTCGGCATCGATCTTGTCCTGCTGCAGGGTCATCGAGCCATCCTGCTCCACCTGGATCAGGATGTTGTTGGGGTCGGGAGGCTTCGGAGTCGTCACTTGGACAACCTGGGGCACCACCACCTTCATGGCCTTGCTGAGGCCTGGCACCATCACGATGAAGACAATAAGGAGCACCAGCACGATGTCGATCAGGGGGGTGACGTTGATATCGGATTTCTGTTTGCCCTTGGGCGCGCCGGCATCCATCAGTTACCCCCTTCCTTCTTTTCGCTCTTGTCCTCGCTGGTCACGATGGAGGCCTCGTCGGCGCCACCCTTCCGGCAGATTTGGAACAGTTCGTTGATGTATTTGAAAGGCAGATCAGCGTCGGCCTTGACGAATACCCGCTTGTCGTTCAGCTGAGAGACGTTGCGGTTGATGAAGTCTTCAAGCTTCTGGCGCTGGCCTTCATCGTTGATGAAGAAGCGCATGTCCTTCGCATCCTTGTCATCGATGAGGATGGCACCGGGGCCCGTCACCTCGTACTTTTCGTTGCGCTTGGAGGTCAGCATGAGGGTCAGGTACTTCTGCCCAGCATCCTGCTGCTGCTCCACCTTCGGGGCATGCTTGGCCAGCGGCAACTTCACGGCGTTGTTCACTGCGGGCGTGATCACGATGAAGATGATCAGTAGCACCAGCACAATGTCCACCAGCGGCGTGACGTTGATGTCAGCCTTCATTCCACCCTTGGAACCACCTGTATCCATGGTGTGTTCTCCTTAGAAATCGCCCGGGAACTCGCGCTCCCGGGCGGGGGTGGCAAATCTTAGTTCTGGCTCTCGCGGCGGATGAACTCGTCGATCATCTGGGAGGCCGCGTTGTTGATGTTGGTGACGACCACGTCCTGCTTGTTGGTCAGCAGGTTGTACATCCACACGGCCGGAATGGCGACGACAAGGCCGAGGGCGGTGGTGGCGAGCGCCTCACCGATGGAACCGGCCAGGGCGTTGATGTCGCCGGCGCCCTTGGTCTTCAGGTCAGAGAAGACCTTGATGATGCCGATCACGGTGCCGAGCAGGCCGATGAAGGGGGCCAGGGCGCCGATGGTGGCCAAGCCGCTCATGCCCTTCTTGAGGAGCTCGACGACTTCGGCGGTGCCGCGCTGAATGGCGCGTTCCACGGGCTGGATGGCGTCATGGTTGGGGTTCATGGTCTTGAGCTGCTTCTCGTACTGGAAGATGTCCAGGCCGTGCTTCAGCACCAGGGCGACGTGGCTCTTGTTGTGGGTGGTGGCGGCGCGCTTGGCAGCCTCGAAGTCACCACGCCGCAGGGTGTCCATGAAGAGCTTGAG